>VFKM01000139.1 GCA_009885545.1 Flavobacteriales bacterium | reverse complement strand
TTAAATTAGGATATAGTTATGATGTAACTGTATCAAAATTAAATAATGGAGTTTCAGGTGGGTCACATGAAATCTCAATGGGAATTAATTTGAATTGTAAAAAGAAACCGATTTCATTTAAAACGATTTCGTGTCCTTCTTTCTAAAATAAAATGTAACTTTTTTTGTCCTGAACGTTTAAGGACTAATTTTGCGAATTGAAATAATGAAAATAAAAATCAAAAATATGAAGTTGATAAAATTCGTTGCAGTTGTGCTAGGAGGAGTTGTTATTGCCTCTTGTGCTCGTGAAGCTTCAAATACTACAGGGTGGGATTATAACAATCCAAGAGTAGGTGGTTTTCAAAAAGTACCTTTTCTAGATCAAGAAACTGGTCCAGGATTATTACTTGTTGAAGGTGGAACATTTACTATGGGTAGATCTGAACAGGATGTAATGTATGACTGGAATAACCGTGCAACAAAAGTTACTGTTTCTTCATTTTATTTAGATCAAACAGAGGTTACGAATTTCCAATGGTTAGAATATCTTTATTGGATCTCTAGAGCTTACGAAACATACCCAATGGTTCAAAAGAATGCTCTACCTGATACTTTATGTTGGAGATCTCCTTTAGGAATGAACGAAAAATATGTTGATTATTATTTAAGACATCCTGCATATAGAGATTACCCTGTTGTTGGTGTATCGTGGTTGCAAGCAAATGATTTCTGTAAATGGAGATCAGATCGAGTTAACGAATATATTTTAGTTCGTGAAGGTGTATTAGCTTGGAATGTAGATCAAAGAGATGAAAACACATTTAATACTGAGTCTTATTATGCAGGTCAGTATGAAGAAGCTGTTGTGAGAAATGTTCAAGATTTAAACCCATCTAATGTTCAAGGAAAAAAATTAGGTACTCGTATCGTTCGAATGGAAGATGGAATTCTTTTGCCTCGTTACCGTCTACCAACTGAGGCTGAATGGGAATTTGCTTCTTCAGGATTGATTGGAAACTTACAAGAAGGAACTGAAAACATGTCTGACAGAAGAATTTATCCATGGAACGGACACTGGGTTCGAAATGATGATGAGCAATTTCAAGGAGCTATTCGTGCAAACTTTGTTAGAAGTCGTGGTGATTATATGGGAGTTGCAGGAAACTTAAACGATGGCGCTGATATTACTGCTCCTGTTGAATCATACTGGCCAAACGATTACGGCTTATACCATATGGCAGGAAATGTTTCTGAATGGGTTATGGATGTTTATCGTCCGTTATCTTCTGAAGATTTTGATGAATTCCGTCCTTTTAGAGGAAATGTATTCAAAACAAAATTATTGAACAACGAAGGTGTTGTTGATATCAAGAATCAACAAGTATCTTACGACGTTCATGGAATGAAAGAATACCTAAATGAATTCGAAAGAATTCGTTACCAACGTATATCAGCAGATAAACATGATCCAAATGACACAATTATACCAGTTGGATTGGCTGCGAATGTTTCTTCACGTAACCCATCAAGAAGAGGTTATGCTCCAGATCCTTTCTATGTATCTCATAAAAATGTTAAAGATTCAATTGAATTAAGACTTTTACGTGATATCAATGTAGTAATTGATCAAGCAATTGCATATAAAAATGACAAATATGAAACTGAAGCTTCTGGTTTGATCCAAGATCGTTTGTTTGGTGAAATATTTGCCGATGAAATTAGAATTGGTCCAAATGATGAAGAATATGCGTTTGAAATTATTTCAATGTTACGTGAAGGATTCAATGATTTCATATTAGACACACCTGGTAAGTTGAAGTACAGAAATGTAACTGAAGAAGAAAATATTGGGCGTTTAAACTACAGAAGAGATGACTATATAGATTATTTAGATGGTGATATTGAAAGTTCAATCTATTTTTCTAATGATGACATGAAGAATGGTATCAATCAATCAAGTCGTGATGCTAATTTAATTATGTATCAAAGCGAACATGAAGAATTTGGATTAGATGGATCTCCAGTTAAACCAGTAGGAAGAACTTCATGGCCAACATCATTGATCTCTGATAAATCTAGAGTTTACAAAGGTGGTTCTTGGAAAGACAGAGCTTATTGGTTAGCAGCTGGAAATAGAAGATACCTTGACGAAGACAAATCTACTGATGCAATTGGCTTCCGATGCGCAATGGATCGAGTTGGTAGTCCAACCGGTATGAATTACGGAAATAAGAAAAAGAAAAAATCACACTAAAAATAAAAAGCCCGTTTTAAGCGGGCTTTTTTAATATCAATAATATGGATTTATTCACAGTTTTTTATGAAACTACTGGTGTTTGCACAGATACTAGAAACATTAAAAAAGATTGTTTGTTTATTTGTTTGAAAGGTGCAAATTTCAATGGAAACACATTTGCAGAAAAAGCCCTCGAAGCAGGAGCTAAATTTGTAATTGTCGATGAAGAAGAATTTAAAAAAACAGATGCTATATTTCTTGTTCCAGACTCGTTGCTTTTCCTTCAGAATTTAGCTAAACATCATCGTTTAAAATTTCATATCCCGATAATTGGAATAACAGGAAGTAATGGAAAAACTAGCACCAAAGAACTTATCAACTGTGTGCTTTCAGAAAAATATAAGGTGTTAGCAACAAAAGGAAATTTAAATAATCATATTGGAGTACCATTAACTTTATTAGAATTAAACAACGAACATGACATCGCAATAATTGAAATGGGAGCAAACAAATTCAAAGATATTGAAGAGTTGTGTGATATTGCTGAACCAAATTATGGCATTATCACGAACATAGGAAAAGCCCATCTTGAAGGTTTCATAAACTTTGAAGGAGTTTTAAAAACAAAAAAGGAACTTTATTCCTCAGTTGCAAAGAATTTTGGAACGGTTGTTTACAATTATGACGATGATATTTTAAAAACAAACATACCAAATGAAACTACCTGTGTTTCGTATGGCTCAACTGATGAGGCTGAAGTACATGGTGAATTAATAGAATTAACGCCTTATGTACGTTTAAAATGGGAAAAAAACAGCTACATCTCCCCTGCTCTTCAAACAAATATGATTGGAACATATAATTACTCGAACTTTTTAGCCGCAATTACCTTTGGCGTTCTATTCGAAGTACCTGAAGAACTTATTAATCGTGCGATTACTTCCTACACACCAGATAATAATCGCTCACAAGTTAAAAAAACAGAAAAAAATACGTTGATATTAGATTGTTATAATGCAAATCCATCTAGTATGCGTTCGGCTATTGAAAGCTTTTCAATGATTAATAATGAACATAAAATTATTATTATTGGAGATATGTTAGAATTAGGCAATGATTCATTAAAAGAACACAATCAACTATCCGAATACATCAAATCACTCGGTTTAAAAGGTTATTCTGTTGGACCAATTTTCGCTTCCATAAAAACGAATGCTTTTGAGAAGCAATTTGAAAATAAAAATGAAGCGTTGAGTTATATCAAAGCGCATCAATTATCAAATAAACTTATTTTATTAAAAGGATCAAGGGGAATTGGGCTAGAAACTTTAGAAGAAAATTTATAAAAAAAAGGTGTTCAAATATTGAACACCTTTTTTTTATAAATCCTTATTTGAACATTATGCTTTCAGCAGATTTCTTGATATTACAATTTTCTGTACTTCAGAAGTTCCTTCATATATTTGAGTAATCTTCGCATCACGCATTAATCGTTCAACGTGATATTCTTTCACATATCCATAACCACCATGAATTTGAACTGCTTCAACAGTATGTTGCATTGCTACTTTAGAAGCGTATAATTTTGCCATAGCACTTGATTGGTCGTAATTTCTACCCATATCTTTATCCATAGCTGAACGATACACTAAAAGCTTTGCAGCTTCAATATCAGTTGCCATATCAGCCAATTTGAAAGCGATAGCTTGGTGTTTGCTAATTTCCTTACCAAAAGCTTTTCTTTCTTTCGAATAAGCCAATGACAACTCTAAAGCTCCACCTGCAATTCCTAAAGCTTGTGCTGCGATACCAATTCTGCCACCAGAAAGCACTTTCATAGCGAATGTAAATCCAAATCCATCTTCTCCAATTCTATTTTCCTTAGGGACTTTAACATCCGTAAACATCAATGTATGCGTGTCACTTCCTCTAATTCCCAGCTTATCTTCTTTGGCTCCAACTATGAAACCTTCCATGCCTCTTTCGATAATAAAAGCATTGATCCCTTTATGTCCAGCCGCAACATCTGTTTGAGCTATAACTAAGTAAACAGAAGCTGAAGAACCATTCGTAATCCAATTTTTCGTACCATTCATCAAATAATGATCACCCATATCAAAAGCAGTCGTTCTTTGAGATGTAGCATCCGAACCAGCTTCAGGCTCTGACAAACAAAAAGCACCTATTTTTTCACCTTTAGCAAGTGGAATTAAATATTTTTGTTTTTGTTCTTCTGAACCATATTTATCTAATCCCCAGCAAACTAATGAATTATTAACTGACATACAAACACTTGTCGAAGCATCAACTTTAGAAATTTCTTCCATTGCTAAAACGTATGACAACGTATCCATTCCACTTCCTCCATACTCAGGAGAAACCATCATTCCCATGAATCCTAATTCTCCTAATTGTTTTATCTCTTCGGTTGGAAATTTTTGATCTCTATCACGATCAATTACCCCTGGTTTCAAAACATTTTGAGCAAAATCTCTTGCTGCCTCCTTAACAGATAATTGTTCTTCAGTTAATTCGAAATTCATGATGTATATTTTGTTTTTATTTATATCTTGCCTTGTTGCAAATTTAAAGTAATAATTTTATTTTTCATCTTAAAAATCATGAATACATTCGAAATTATTGGATTAATGTCAGGAACCTCTTTAGATGGTCTCGATATTGCTCACGTTGAATTTGTTTTCGATTCAAATAATCAAGATAGTTTTAAACTTTTAAATTATTCAACTTTTGATATTCCGCAAGAGTTAAAACAAAAGCTCATTGATGCGCCTGATTATTCTGTGCAGTCCATACTTATGCTTAACAAAGAATTAGCTATTTTGTTTGCAAATTGTGTTAACGAATTCATTGAATCAAAAAAAATAAACAAAAAATCCATAAGAGCAATTGCCAGTCATGGGCAAACTATACTTCATCAACCAAAAAATGGATTCACTCTTCAAATTGGCTGTGGTTCCACCCTTTCCTATTTAACCAAAATTGATGTTATCAATGATTTTAGAACCAGAGATGTAATAGCTGGAGGTCAAGGAGCACCGCTGGTTCCTATTGGTGATTTTGGACTTTTCAATTCTCAAGCAGAAGCCTTTTTAAATATAGGTGGATTTGCGAATTTCAGTTATAAAAATGGAGAAGACATTATTGCTTATGATCTTTGCCCTGGAAATTTACCATTAAATAAACTTGCTGCAGCCAAAGGTCTAGCTTATGACGCAAATGGAGAATTGGCAGAATCTGGTGAAATAAATTTCTTTCTTTTGGATTTATTGAATTCATTAGAATATTATCAATTATCTGGGCCAAAATCACTTGGAACTGAATGGTTAGAAGAATCCTTTTACCCACTTTTAAAATTCGATAAAGAAATTGAAAATAATTTGCGAACCGTTGTCGAACATGAAGCCTTTCAAATTAGCCAAAAACTGAATGAGACTAACGTGAAGAATGTATTGATAACAGGCGGTGGCGCAAAAAACAAATTTCTCATTTCACGAATAGAACATTATTTCAAAGGAAAAGTAATTTTACCAGAAGAGAAAATAATCGACTTCAAGGAAGCAATAGTATTTGCCTATCTAGGTGCATTATATCTAGAAAGAAGACCTAATTCAATTTCAACAGTTACAGGAGCTAATCAAGATACAATTTGCGGTGTACTTCATATTCCAGGTTTCTAATCGTCTTTTTAATTCCATTCAAAAACTTGACTACAATAAGCGCATAAACTAATATGTTTGTTACCTTTGCGCTCTCAAAAAAACCTGTTAAAGATGAAAGATTTACTAGCAAAATTTGAAAACAAACGACCTGAAATAGTATTTGAATGGAAAGATCCAGAAACAGATGCAGAAGGTTGGGTTGTAATCAATTCTTTAAGAGGTGGTGCAGCGGGAGGCGGAACTCGCATGCGTGTTGGATTAGATAAAAGAGAAGTTGAATCTTTGGCTAAAACAATGGAAGTCAAATTCACTGTAGCTGGGCCAGCGATTGGTGGAGCAAAATCAGGAATTAACTTTGACCCAAAAGACCCTCGAAAAGAAGGTGTTTTGAGAAGATGGTATGCCGCAGTTACTCCACTTTTAAAACATTATTATGGAACGGGGGGAGATTTGAACGTCGATGAAATCCACGAAGTTATTCCAATTACCGAAGATTGTGGTGTCTGGCATCCTCAAGAAGGTGTTTTTAATGGACATTTTCAACCAAGAGAAGCTCAAAAAATAAACAGAATTGGTCAATTACGTCAAGGGGTTTTAAAAGTTATTGAAGATATTAATTTCTCACCTAGTGTTGACCGTAAATATGTTGTTGCAGACATGATAACGGGATATGGTGTAGCGCAATCAATAAAACATTACTACTCAATCTGGGGCGGTTCTGTTGTTGGAAAAAAAGTTATTGTTCAAGGTTGGGGAAATGTCGGTTCGGCTGGAGCTTTTTACCTAGCGCAACAAGGAGCTAAAATTGTTGGAATTATTGACCGAGTTGGTGGTTTGATCAATGAAGAAGGATTTTCTTTAGAAGAAATAACTGAATTATTCTTAAATAAAAACGGTAATGAATTATCTCATCCTAATTTGATTAGCTATGAGGAAATGAATGCACGTATTTGGGATTTAAAAGCAGAAGTATTTATCCCGTGCGCTGGTTCAAGAATGATTACGGAAGATCAATTAAACAGAATGATCACTGGAGGAATTGAAGTTATTTCTTCAGGTGCAAATGTTCCTTTTGCT
>VFKM01000012.1 GCA_009885545.1 Flavobacteriales bacterium | reverse complement strand
GCTCTCCCCCTTAGACCATTCGTTACAATGGCCCAAGTTAAGCGCGCTACGTTTTGAGAGTGAGTTTACCATTTTCTCCACCCCAGCACCCTAACTTCTAGGGGTTATTTTATACGGACTTTATAACGGGTTTGTGTGTTTAGAGGGTTATTTAAGAGCCTGTCTAACTATTTCCTTGTCTTCGTCTGATAACTTCACCAACACTTCTTCTATGGTTTTCTTTGGTTCTTCTCCAAACTTCTTAATCCACAATATCTGTTGGTGACTCAAACAAAACATAAGAAAGATGAATTCAAGTAATTATGTTGTTTTTTATCTTTAAAACTAATGGTTAAATTATTTGTAAACATATGACATATATGATAATTTATTTGAATCAAATTATGTATAGTAAATATGAAAACTGTAACAAGATCGAAATCGGAAATCTTTATTTTATGATAGATGATTGTAAAAATAGTTTTTATGGAATATGTTTGGGACCAGATAAAAGATTCGACAACTTCATTAAACATTTTTTTCTTATTAACGGGGAAATAAAACAATATATTCCGTCCGGGTTGATAAATTTAAATTTATTTCATAAGAAATCAAATATGAATATTGAAGATTTAAAAATAGGAAATCTGTATGATTTTAGAACATACAACAATTTTTGTTTTCACGAGGAGTGGGAGACTTATGGGATTTATATTGGCAAAAAAGAAGAAAAATTAGAACAATATTCTTTTTTCTTTCCATCAACTGGTAAAATTGTTGCATATATTAGAATTATTATTGAAAAAAACATATTAGATGCGTATTAAATCTGTAAAGGAAATATTGTTATGGATTTAATGCCAGGAAGTTTATATGAAATATTCATAACAAAAATCATTGAGCATGACTCAACTCCAATTGCTTTAGTAGGAAAACTCAGAACGGACACCAATAAGGATCGGATTCCGAGTAAAGTCGGTATATTCATTGAAACTCTGCACTATGCAGTTAAAGGTAAATTTGAAGAAATATCTTGTAACTTTAATTACTATAATTTCTTTATAGAAGGTAGAATATGGCAAATAAATTGTATGACAAATGAAACTCTAAAAGAAGATAGTTTATCTTATTATATTAAATTATTAAGTTAGAATTTTATCTTTTGTACATATTGAGACAAACTTCAGTCCAAGTTTTTCGATTTCTTCTTTACCGCCATCCATTCTATCAACAAGAGAAATTATTCCAAAAACATTATATCCAGCTTCCTTTAGGTTTTTTACAGCTTCTAAAGAACTTTTCCCAGTTGTTACAACATCCTCTAAAAGGATTACCTCTATCCCTGGTTCGATTGATCCTTCAATTAATTTCCCAGTTCCATGATCTTTTCTTGTTTTTCTAACATATAAACAATCAATTGGATTAAGTTTATATGAATATAACGAAACTCCGCTTGCCAATGGACAGCCTCCCAATTCCACGCCAGCAACCGCCAATTTAGAAATATTATATTGTTCTTTTATATTTTCAATTTCTTCATATAGAATTCTTGAAGCCAAATAATGACCATAAGAAGTTAAACAAACCTGCTTACAATCAATAAATAAATCAGCTTGTTTACCAGATAAAAGCGTGAAAGATCCTATTTTGCATGCTTTAGTTTTTAATAGATCTATAAGTTCTTGCTTAGGATTCATTTTATCGTACCAATATTCCATTTTCAACTTCATAACCTTTTATCGGAGGATCATTCGAATCTCTTTTGCATAGAGTAAGATTTCTCAAAGGATCCATGTTAATAAATTTCGTTCCAGATAAATCACATTTAAAGAGTCCTTTAAAAAAATCACAATCTTCTATTTTTGCATTTATAAATGATGTGTTGGAAATTTTCTGAAGAAATCTTACATCTTTTAAATTAGATTCATAAAAATTACATCTATTAAAAGAACAGACTAAAGCACAATTCACAAATGATGTTTTAGAAAAATTACAATTAATAAAATCTATTAGAGAGTAATTTCCATTTTCTAGAAAAGTTGTCCCACTAAAATTGTATTGTTCTAAATCCCTTAATTCAGTTAGACTACCAATGACAGTATTAGTAAAAAAATTTTTATCATCTAATTTTAGAATAAATTTTGCAAAATCTTCCTGTTTTATTTTTTTTCTACTATAAAGATCAATTATTTCTTGTCTTTGTTCCAATGTTTTCTCTAATGATTTTAAATAAGAAACCAGTGTTTTAATACCTTCAATTTCATCTTCTGTTCTTTTTGGTTCTATTTTTAATTTATTTCTAACATATTTGTTTTTAAAATGAATATTATGCGGAGACCTTTTACTAAACGGATTGTAAATAATAAATTCTTGTTTAATAGCTAATGGTGTAAAAAATACAGCTTGTGTAAAAATGTCATTAGAAATTGTATTGCTGTCGATATCAACTGCTCCTTCATATCCAAGCTCAACGAACTTCTTTCTCCATTCAATTGGGTCTGCATTTAAATGAGTATTGTAATTATCATTCTTTAGCCTTACCTGATATGATTTTGGTTCTTTAAATTTTACAATTGATCTAATGATTTCCCATATATTTTTAAAATCATCTTCATCTTCATTTGCATTATTAAATTTTTTAACTTCATAATCGTTTTTTACACTTAGTTTTTGTAAGTCAATATTCATACTTTCTTCTGAATACGTTTTGTTAAACATTATCTTGTCTGGATTGTTTACTTTAAAAACAACTATATACGGCCTATCATTGCCATAAAGTGATCCATTTACATCTATTATTTGCTCATATATTCTTGTTGTTAGTGGGAACCCATAGATTCCATGAGGTGTAAATCCGTATTTATATACTGGATTAATTCCAATTTGAGGTATATCGGAAAAGTTAACATAATAAATTGGAATACCATTGGATGCAGTCTGATCAACCAAAGGCTTCAGTTTATCCAGTTCATTTTCTTTCGGTATACCCTCTGTTTTCCATCTAGCAACCTCAGAAAACAATAAATTTTGCAGCAATAGATTACTCATTATTCCTTTACTAATATTCCATTTTCAACTGTGTACCCGGAAATTTTATGATCCTGTTCATTTCTTTTGCATGAAACCAAAGAGTGTATAATGTTAGAATCGTCAATCAAAGTCCCTCTTAGATCACAGTCTGTTAAGTTAATATTGCTACAGTCTTTAAATTTAGCTCCTATAAATGAAGAATAATTAGCTATAGAAAATACGAGATTTGACAACAAGGAGTTGTCAAAATTACATTTAAAAAATGTTGTCGAATCAGGAAAATCAATAAAATTGAGTATTATTCCATCAAAATTACAGTTGCCAAATGTGCAAGCATAAAATTCATGACCAGCAATAATCTTAGCATTAGAAAAATCACAATTGGTAAAATCTACACTAATATCTGTTATGTTAGATTCAAAACGAGCGCCATAAAATACTTTGTCAAATATTGTATCGTTTTGTAACTCTGGCATGGAAATGCCATCAAAAAACATTGGATCTTTTATATGCTTAAAAACCAATTCTCTAAAAACACCTCGTTCAGATACCAATCTTTGCTTATCATTAAATGTAAGATTTTTATAATCTCTTATTAGTTTTCCAATAAGCATCATAAATTGTTTTTCTTCTGGTGTTCTATTACTTAACTTATTTGATGGGTTTTCTCCATGAATAGGATCTGTTTTACTTGCCCTGTTATAGAACATGCTGATTTCTTCAATAGCTCCTTTTGAAAAGAAAACTGCTTGACTTCTTAGGTCATTTGTAATAGATGCCGTATCGTTGTCAACAATCCCATCATACCCAAGAAAAACTAATTTTCTTCTCCAATCCATTGTATCAGCTTCTAATCCACTTTGTTTCTCGTGATATCTTTTTTTAACTTTAATTGGTGATATATCTCTTGTTATGTTTAATAATTTTTTTAATGGATTATAACGACTATATTCCCTGATTTTATTAGGTGTAAAATAATCATTAACATTAACATCGAGTTTCTTTAAATCTAACTCAAAATCATTTTGGTTATATGTTCTTGAATTCAAAATCCTTTCTGGATTCTTGATCCTAAACAACATAATATAAGGTCTATCGGAGGCAAAGAAATAATGTCTGCTTTTTATAGCAGACATTATTATGCCTGTAAGCGGGTAAGCATATATCCCATGTGGTGTGAAGCCAAATTCTGGCTCTGGATTAATTCCAATCTTAGGCAATTCAGAATAATGAATATAATACAAAGGAACACCAGATGGAGAGTACTGATCAATATATGGCCTCAGTTCATCAAGAAACTCTGGCTGCTCCCATTTCTCTTGCTTCCATCTGGAAACTTCAAATAACAATCTTGACAGCAATATTCTATCCATATTGAACTATAACTAGGAAAGATGACCAAAAATCATCTTTCCCGATCCAGAAGCCACAAACAACTTTTTAATAAAAAAACCCAACAAATATATATTAAACAAGGAACCACCCAGATGACAACAGCATTAACTAAAACAGAAATAAAAGAATCCTTAATCAATCAAAACATCACAAATAATAGAAACTAATACCAACCCAACAATCAATCCATATCATAATATAAAACTTGACCAAAATATGTCGGAAATACAAATCCTCAACCCAGATGGCTCAGAAATATTAGATAAAGAAAAACAAGCCTCATCTGCGAATCAATCTAAGAACTAATAAATGATTTCTTTAAAGAAAAATATGATTCCTTCGCCAAAATTACAACAAATATAGTTCATCTTAAAAAGAAACCAAAAACTCTCTCTTCCCATACAATATAAATAATCCCTCCATCTCCAAATAATGGAATGATGGTTCGATTCAAATAATCATAAATTAACTGTGACATTTATGTCACAGTCCAAATTTCTCAAATAATCAATAATACATAAATCTATTTTCGAGCTTCCATGCATCCCGGAAACCAACAGAAATATAACAAATCAAATCAGCTTACTACAACTCAGTTGCAACAATAATTTTTTTAAGGTATCAATATTGTGCCGAATATTCACATGTGTCATTTTTTACACTGTGAACAAAGGTTCACAGTCCGTATTTTTTGCCTTGTTTTAAGGTGTTTTATGAAATAATGACACAAAATGTCACATTAAAAAGTGCTCTGTAGCTCATGTAGGACCTGTCGATTGTTTGGATGCAAAACAACCTAAAATTTGTGCAATGCAGCATAGAAATTTTGACGCAATGTGTCAAATCAAAAATAAGTTTAATTGAAACAATAGGATTAATTCAAACAATGAAAGAAATAGATTTAATGATTTTATTGAGTTTGATTGATTGAAGTCTAGTTGGGATTTATTTAACTGAACCTTTGCATACGGGGGCTTGGGGAGCCTGCGGTTCTTGTGAGTCCTGCGAGTGCTCTTACTTCATCTGTGTTGCTATGAGGAGCTTTTGTATCTGGGGCTGCATTTGCTTTTCTTGCAGCTTCGATTTCTTTTACAACTCTTTGGATTAGCCATCTTTTGTATGTGACTGGGTAATGGTAATAGGTATTCCAATCCATTCCGAAATAGTATCCAAGAATGAAGAATGGTTCCATTAGGATTTCTTCTCTATACTCTGGACTTAGGCCAAAAGAACTCAATACCAAGAGGTATTGCTATCACCTCCTGATGGCCACAGTCTGAGTTTTGACAAGTAAATTGATGGGACATGTCAACTGATGGTTCATTGTTATCTATGTGATGCCTAAGGGCTAACGAGTCTCTTGCTGGCATATTTTGACAGAATCTTGAGATGAGTGTTTTATCTTCTATTCCGTTAATTGACAAGATTGCGTTTGCGAGTCTTGTAGATATTTTTGCATCTTTGGCTGCTGCACCAAGTTTTTTCTTTGAAGCTTCTTCGTCTTTTAGTATTCGTTCTTCATCTTTTCCTGTTAGGAATTTAAAAACAACAGTTTTCTTTGTCATTGGGAGGGTGAACGAGAATTGGTTTGTATTCATTTCTACTTGTTTAACTTTTTCCAGATCAAGTTCTTTGATTGGGAGGCCATCAAGAGAGATTGGAAAATCTTGTGATGTGTCACATTTTGGGCAAGATATTGTTGGAACATATTCTGTTCCGTAGCCTAATGCTCTTATTGCGATCATCAGTGCATTTCTATCTCCTGATAGCATTTCATCAACATCTATTCTTTTATCTAGAAGACAAGATTTGATTAGTTTTGAAATGACGGTTCCATTACGAATGAAGTTTCTATTAAGGAGAATATCTTCTTCTTGGGCTGTCATTGCTTTGATTTCTAGTTCTTGACAATCTTTTAGTGGTTCTTTGTCATAGATTTTTCCTAGTGATGGAAGAGGGATTCCAGCAGCTGGAAGATCGATATCAAGTTCTGATGGTGGGCGAGATTGTGGGAGTTGTGAATGTTGTTGTTGACCAGAGAAGACTGAATTTCTTGTTTCTCTTTCGTCTGTTGTTTCTTCTGACATATTGTATTTTACCTTTTGGAAGATCCTGTGATGGATATTTTAGGATTCCTTGGGTAGTATGTATTAGATTGTATTAGAATTATTAAATGAAAAGAATTTATTGTTGTTGTGATTGGATGGATGAATCTGATTTCTTATCGGAAGATACATCATTTAGTTTTGGAAGAGATGCAAATAACTTTACTCTTTCTTTTATGGCTGTTTTGAATATTATTGTTATTTGATCAACAATTTGTTTATAATGTTCTTGAGAATCAGGGTTCATTTCATCTAATGGCTGTAGTCCAAGTTCTGATAAGAGATGTTTTTCAAAATCTCTTATAGTTTTTACAGCTAGATCTTCTAGGTTTCTTTCAGCTGTGAAGTGTGAATTTTCATTCAGTTGTCGAGCTGTTTCTAATTTAATTTCTTCTTTGATATATTCTTTTAGAATCTCTGTTTTCGATGGAATTTTTTGTTTCATATTTCTTTTTCCTTCTAGTAATGGGGACATAAACAATTCAAGTCTTCTTGCTACAAGATGTAATGTATGATTTTTTTCTGTTTTTAGTTTTTTAATTACATCTTGTATTTTTATTTTTGCGTTGTCATCATTCTCCATACTAGCTTTAATAACTTTAAGTATTTCGGGGATATTAGTCGTAAACTGCATTGTTTCTTTTGCAGCTTTTACTGGATCCTCAATATCTAACAATCCTTTATTTTCTGGCTTTTCATCCTCTGTTGGTTCTTCTCCACCGCCAGATTCTCCTCCGGTAAATCCAGCTCCTCCACCACCACCACCTCCTCCACCACCAGATGGTAAAATGGAACCTGCTGCATCTAATCCACCAGGAGCCCCATCTGTCGCCTCTGTTCCTGGCATGCCCGAATCTCCACCCATTTCTGGGGAGCTTCCCGGTAGAGCTCCTAATGAATCTAAAGAGGGGTCTCCAGCTGGTGGTTCGATTCCGGTTCCTGGATCTGTTGTTGGAGCTCCAGAATCTGGTATTGTGGCATCAACTGGAGGAGCCAATGGATCTGTTGCTTCTTTGATAAGTTTATAGTTTTTAGGAAATTTAATCATATTAGGATATATTATGTTTAGTTAAGAATTCTTTCATTTTAACATACTCTGGTTTTGCAAGAAAGGATTCATCTTTCAGGCATGCAATAATGTGTGATTTGAATGGCCAGCAAAAGTAATAAAACTTCTTTGATAATTGTTCTACGATCCAACCATGAGTTAAATTCAGGATATCATCTTTATTGCCTTGCATATGTTTTGTATAAAGTACAGAGACTCTGTATGCTCTTAGTTCTAGCCAGAATCTTCCTGGAGAAGGAATAGGCAAAAGAAATAGAAGACATAGAAGAAACCAATTACTAAAGAAAGCAAACAATGCAAACAATGCTAATATTTGTGGGCTCATATAAAGAAAAACATATAATGGTTTCGATAGCCTATTTTCATCAAACATATGCAGGCATTCATGTATCACAATTTGCAGCAGATGATTATCATCCATTGTTTTGGCTGTTTCTGGTATATAGATTGTTTGGCCGATGGTAGTAAAATATCTTTCCATGAACAATGGATTAAATTTTAATGTTTTGAAGATCCAACCTATTGTTTTCATAAGATTAGAATTTTTTTTGAGTTCTATTTTCACTTTTGGAGCGTATGGTTTGACGATTTCATCAAAATAGGCTTGAACTATTTCTGGTGTTTTATAAGATGAATCAGTTGTTGTTGACATGGAAAATGTTACCTTTCGATAAAAGTAACTATTGTTCTTGACTTCTGTGATAGAGTGATTAAGATAGGTGATGGCGAGCAAAGGCTCGAGAAACAAGGAAATTAAATATGTGGTTAGGTGAAGATTTTATAAATCGAGAAAGAGATTTTTTAATAGCGAGAAGATTTTTGAATGATGATTGGATTATGCGAGTTATAAAACAAAAGACAGATAATGAAAATGAATATTTTTATAAATTAAAGGTTCCTGGTTGGTCAAAAGATAATATTTCCATAGAACTTGTCTCAGAAAACAAGAAAAACTTTTTACAAATTAAAGGAATAAAAAGTGAATCTAAGTTTAAAGAAAGTGTTTTAGTTGACGCTGAGATCTTTAATTTGGATGATATTAAAGCTTCATGCAAGGATGGTCTTTTGGTGGTTCGATTCAAAAAACTAGAATCAAAACCAGCAAGAAAAATTACGGTTGAATAATAGATTTATCTAGAATGCTAATGCCCATTAAATGATCGTGTTCATGTTGAAAGCATCTGCCAAACAAAGGATTCAGTTTCTCTCTTTTATGTTTTAATGAAATAGGATTGTTGGTTGATGAAGAAGTTATTCCTTTCCATTGACCGACGATGTTTTTAGGACGCGATACAGATATTTGAGCATCAGGAACTGATAAGCATCCTTCTAAACAACAATCCATTTCGCTATTAAGTCTATAATAAGAAGGATTAATATAAGGGATCCAGCAAGGATTAGATAAATCTGTTGGATCCTCTATTACAAATAGTTTTTTCTGAATTCCTGTCTGTGTGGCTGCGAATCCGATTCCATCATTTTCTAATCCAAGTTTTATCAAAAGCCAGATATTATCAATTAATTCATTTGATATTGTTATAATGGTTTCTGTGGCTGGTTTTATATCTTTTGCCAGCAGGACTTTATTGGATGAATTCCAAATATGATTTGGGATATTTTCAATATAGAATTTCATGCATTTTTAAGAAGATTTAACGGGATTTGTTTGAATGCTATTTTGATTTGATTAAGGAAATTTTTCATATCATTATCTTCAAATTCTTTAACAACAGTATCCACTGACTTTTGATATGATTCAATTGTTATTGTGGTAGGAATATTAGCAAATAATTTTTCTTCTAATTCTTTTACTACGATCTCTTTCCATTTGTCATCTTTGGATTTAGAGTCTGCTAACAGAACAGAGCGGACATAATGTTTAATATGGGGATGAATCTTCATTGCCAATTTACCTTTATTTAAAGGATAGAATCTGTTTAATGGATTTGATAAAATTTAGAATTAATTCTATTGATATTAAAAATTTGAAAGAATCAGTTCTAATGATATATTTAAGCAACGTGAGAGCTAGACGCTCAAACAAAACTGAAAATCAAATACTCCGCAAAAGGTCAACAGTAAGTGGATAAAGTCTTTAGACAGCCGAACTACCGTCAGGTAGCGTGACCAGGAAAGTTAATGATTATAAATGTTTTGAATGATTGTTTAGATTTTACAAATCAGTTTTAAACTATTCACTGCTGTCTGTATTGACTGTTCAAAAAAGAACCAAATCAATATTTTCGCAGTTGCACCAAAGGTGCAACTGAACTATATGGTAACTGGGCTCCCTTTTGTGGTACGCCTCCATATAATGTGTTGGATATCCAAAATCCTATCTTAACAGATAGAATAGCTTCTATTCATTATAAGGTTTAATAAACCTCACAGGAGCCTTTTAAATGAATTCAAACTTGAATGATGGTCACAAGGTCATAAAAATGTTTTGAAGCGGCTGTTGAGCCTGCTATGCATTTTAGAATGTGTACTAGAGGAGAGGTGCCTGTGCCTCTATTGTGGTTTGAGGGAAAAGAAAATTAGATAGAATTGATTCTATGACAAAATATAAAACAATTGGTGTAACTGGTCATAGAGCCTTGAAGCATCCAGAAGAACAGATCAAATTAAAAATTAAAGAGATGCTATTATCTTTTGGTCCTGAGTGCGTGATAAGTGGAATGGCTATAGGGTTTGATACATTGGTTGCAGAGGTATGCATTGAAAACAATATTGAATTGATCGCAGCAGTTCCACATATCAATCAAGCAACCAGATGGAATAGAGATGGTCAGAGTCGGTATATAACTCTTTTAGAAAAAGCTAAAGAAATTGTAGTTGTATGTGAAGGAGAGTACCAAACATGGATGAATTTTAAAAGAAATGAATGGATTGTGGACAACTCAGAAATGTTAATTTCTTATATTGATCCAAATGAAATAACTGGTGGTTCGGTTCATTGTAGAGAAATCGCAATCAAACGAGGATTGATTGTAGAAAATTTGTTTTAGTAAAATGTTATCCATGTAATGATGGTAATTTTTTTCCTGAATTCATTTTAATAACTAAGTCATTTGGTCGAATAGCTTCCATGGTTCCAGATGGAGTTATTAACCAAAGGACTCTCAATCTTGGTGCTGCTGCCATAGTTGGAGCATAACCATCTGTTAAAATTACTAATCCATCCCAGCGTCCTTTGTTTTTATGGTTTGATACAAATTCACGAACTGAATCAAAATTCGTACCACCACACCTAGTTCTTACCCAAGGAAATGTTTTTCCTTTTTTAACAGATTTCAGAGAATCTACATCAACTGAACAGTCAAAATTAACAACATCAATTTCTCCCTCTTGAGAGCAAGAAAAAGCTTCTGATAGACAAAGCTGTACATCCTCATCACTCATAGAACCAGATTGATCAACTGCAAATAAAAGTCTTGCATGATTGTGTCTCTTAACGCCAGGGAATTTGTATGGCATCTTCTTGTTGATTTTTTTGATTGTAGAATCTCTTTCTGTGCTTCTGCATCGACCAAGAAACATTCTTAAAACAGCTCTCCAATCAACTTCTCTCTTTAAAGAAGCTAAAATTGCTGCCTGCATATGAGAAGGAACAGAACCCCATGAGTTATTTTGCGCTCTATTAGCAGCTTTTCTCAAAGAGTTTTCCATTTTACCCGCAACAATATCCTTGATTTCATCAGGAATATCACCCCAGTTACCATGCCCATCCATTGTTTCTCCATCTTCATTTCCTATTTGAAGAGTATATTCTGCATCACCTTCTCCATCTGATTTTCCTTTTGCGTAAGAAAGCAATCTTTCAAAATACCATTCAAGTGATTCATTCAGTGGAAAGCTTTCAATAAGGTTTGCAAGGTCTTCATCCTCGCAATGTTTTGGTCTTTTTCCTGGGATGATTCCACAATCCGGCAGATTCTCTTCTCCAATTATAGAATTAATTGCGAGATCAGCAGCGAGATTATGGATCATTCTGTAAGTTTTATTTGTAGGTGCTCGATCTAAAATATGTTTTAGTACAACATGATAAAGTTCATGTCTAATAAGACCTCCACGCTTTTCTGGAGATTGTTGAAGCATGAAATCTGGATTATACCCCATGATGATACTCATGGTTTCGATGTTGACTCCTACATACGCTGTATCGCACTGCCAATCTGGTTTCTTGGTGATTTCAATTGAAACCGAGCCAAGAAATGGCTCTTTGAATAAAATATCAATATAATTTTGATCAAAATTATATGCTTGAGCGGGAAGAGTCGGGTCTGGCTCGTGACGTACATTGATACCTTTTGTTTTTTTGGCTGTCATAGTGTTTTCGACTATACCTTAAATATCTGTGAAGATTCAAGCAATATTGCTATTTGAAAAATAGTCCTCATATTTTAAATGTATTTTGCTTGAAAACAAGGTTCTAGTTATTGCTTGGATTATTGGTTCTGGGATGCTAAGGTCTGTGTCGAAAGTTGAGACAAAAAATGGCGAATGAATTTAACATGAACATGGGCAATTTCCAAAAACTACTCTGTGCATTTAGCGCCAACAGAGCCGTAATGGTTAGAGGAAGGCCAGGTATTGGAAAAAGTCAGGGTATCTATCAAGTTGCGGAAAAGATTCCTGTGGACGAATACAAGGATTATGCTTTCTGTGGCAAGGCCACACAAGCATTAGTTGCAGAATCCTCGGTTGTAAAAGCTCTAGATAAGTTTTGGCTTAAGAATGCCTCTAATGAGAAGTATTTTGGGTACACTCCAACAAAACATATGCCTCATGGCACTTGGCACCATGATATGGGATTACCTGTTGTAGAGAGGCGTCTCTCGCAGATGACCGAGGGAGATATTGTCGGTCTTCCATTTGATTCAGAACATGGAACTATTTTCAAGCAGTGTGCTTGGCTTACTTTAACTTGTAGATTTCCTTGTGCTTTGTTTTTAGATGAACTTAACAGAGCAATCAAGGGAGTAGAACAGGCAACATTCCAGCTTGCTGACTCAAAAGCATTTTATGGAATGTCCCTTCATGAAGGTACAAGGATGTATATTGCTTGTAACATTGGAGATCAGTTTGATGTTACATCAATGGATCCTGCTGCAATCAGCAGATATGCAATCATTGATCTTGAACCATCAGTAGGAGATTGGCTTGAATGGGCAAAAGATAATTGCGATCCTTGTCTTGTTGAGTTCATTCGCTCAAATGAACACAACGATAAACTTTTAGATTTCCAAGGAGTTCATGAGCCAAATACAAAATACCCAGATAGAAGAGCTTGGGGAAACCTGGACGCAGAATTACGCTATGCAGGTTTGTATTCAAATCCAGAAGAAAAGACATTTCTTTGGATGGCAGCATCAATGGTAGGGTTTGCGGCTGGAAACAAGTTTTGGGATTTTGCCAAGAATAGATTAAATGATATTACAGCGAAGGATGTCCTCACTGATTGGCCAAAAGCAAAAAAGCGCCTTGAAAGCTTTTGTGATACACCAGAAAAGAAAAATGTGAAATATGTTGAACTCTCCCAACTTGTGGGAGATGTTGTGTCCAAGACAACAATGACAAAACCACAGATTCTGAACTTGGTAGCTTTTATCAAAGAAGCTCCAGCGGAACCAGCAACAGCAGTATTCCAGGCTGCGTCACAAATTCAGGAAAACATTGTGGCAATTCATCCACTTTTGAAGGAATATCTTATCAGAATTCTTCCTACTATGACAAAAGAAAAAAAGGAAGTTGAACCAGAAACTGTCCCTTCTACTCCAGCACCTAAAAAGCGCGGAAAATAATTCATCGGAAACATTTGACAAAGGAGTTGTGATCATTAATTGGTTGCAACTCTTTGTCGGTTTATGATACGATCCTTCTTCAATATTAAGGAATAAATAAAATGAATAAAGATATTTTCAAATCATT
This sequence comes from Flavobacteriales bacterium, assembly GCA_009885545.1. Classification (GTDB taxonomy): domain Bacteria; phylum Bacteroidota; class Bacteroidia; order Flavobacteriales_D; family Crocinitomicaceae; genus M0103. The sequence continues at coordinate 144,399 of VFKM01000012.1, read as the reverse complement.
GTCCTCAAAGCATTTAGTAAAGTCAACCAATACCTCTAATAAAGCTGGTGGAGTAGCTTACAAACTTTCCTCCGAGAAGGCTCTTGCTCAACTAGCTTGCACAGGAACCTTTAATGGAACTTATTATTCTTCTGGAGAAGAAACTTTAGAGGATGTATTGCGTCTTGTACAAGAAGTTAGTCCTTTGTTTCATGCAAAGTTGACTATTTATTCTTTTGAATTTGCCTTTATGAAGGATTCTTCTGCGTTGCTTCTGGCAACTCTCATGGGAAGAGATAACAAACTCTTTAAGGCAGTTTTCCCAAGGGTTGTAAGAAATGGAAAAACTTTAAGGAATTTCTGCCAAGCAGTCCGTTCAGGTGTTACAGGGAAAAAATCATTTGGATCTTCTGCAAAGAAAATGATCCAAAGTTTTCTTAACTACAGAACAGATACCCAACTTCTTGAGGATTCAGTTGGAAATGATCCAACTTTGGTTGATGTTATTAAAATGGTCCATCCAAAACCACCAACACAGGCAAGAGAAGCTTTTTACGCTTATCTTCTTGGAAGAGAAGTGGCTTTTGAAAAGTTGCCACAAGTGGTTCAAGAATTTGAAACATTCAAAAAGGCATCAAAAGGAACAAGAAAAGTCCCAAATGTTCCTTTCCAAATGTTGACTGCTCTTGATCTATCTTCCGAGGAATGGACAGAAATTGCAAAAACTGCTCCTTGGCATATGACAAGAATGAATCTTAATACATTCATGCGCCATGATGTCTTAAAAAATCCAAACATGGTGAATATGATTGCGAAGAGACTCTCAGATAGAGATACTATTAAAAAGGTAAAAGTATTTCCATATCAATTATTTACGGCATATAAGAATACTGATGATTCTCTTCCAATGCCAATTAAAAATGCATTGCAAGATGCTATGGAGGTTGCAACAGAGAATGTTCCAGAACTAAAAGGAAAAACCTTTATTGGTGTAGATTGTTCTGCTTCTATGACAGCATCGGTTACAGGAAATAGAGGAACAGCAACCAGTAAGGTTTCTTGTAATGAAGTAGCTGCCCTAATGGCTGCATCCTTCCTGAGATCATCAAAGGATTGTGATGTTTATAGATTTGATACGAGAGCAGAAAAACTAACATTAAATCCTCGTGACACTGTCATGACTAATACAAATCGAATTGGGGCGAATGGTGGAGGAACCGATTGTTCAGCAATGTTAATGGTTTTAAACCAACAAAAAGCAATTGGCGAATCTGTCATTATTTTGTCAGATAATGAAAGCTGGGCAAATGGTCGTTACTTTGTTCAAGGAACAGGATTAGCTAACGAATGGGCTGCATTCAAAAAACGCAATCGAAAAGCAAAACTTGTTCTTGTGGATCTAGCAGCAGGAGTCACAACTCAAACAAATACACAAAAGGATGTATTGAACGTAGGCGGATTCGGTAATGATTCAGTTTTTGAAGTAATCGGTTCATTCTTAAATAATGAACCAAATGCTTGGTTGGAGAAAATTAATAATATTAAATTAATGTCGTCAGACAGTGAGTAGCATATAGTTATATGTGCTATGGCATCACGATGGTCTCTTAAAGAAATAGAAATATTAAAAAATAATATTGAAGCAAATTCTGTGACAAAATTGATGGAGTTTCTTCCTGAAAGAACTTACCACGGGATAGCAGAAATGAAAAGGAAGCTTCAATTAAAAGTTGGACCCCGAAAACTTTATCAAATAAATAAAACATTTTTTAAAGAGTACTCTTTATTATCTTCATATTGGGCTGGGTTTCTTGCTGCTGATGGTTGTATTAAAGAAAAAGAACATCAAATTTCTTTGAGATTAGCAGCAACAGATAGAGAACACGTTATTCTTTTTGCTAAAACTATGGGTCATAATGGAGATTTGAAAACAAATACAGAAAAAAGAAAATTGTTGCCTCATTTAGCAGAGAAAGAATATAGCAATGTAAATGTTAATATCTGCGGAAAAGAACTAGTGAATGATTTATGGCTTAATTATAATATTGGTGCTAAAAAATCATTAACATTGGAGCCGCCTATTCAAATAACAAATTTTGATGTGAAACTTCCATTTATAATCGGGTATATTGATGGTGATGGGACAATATCTCTTTCACAATCTAACAGAATAAGTTTGGCTGTTATTGGAACAGAAAAAATGATATTATGGATTAAAGATATAATTGACATATTGGTTCCACCAATAGGACATTTCAATCCACAAGTTAATATCGAAAAACAAAATTCAAAAATTTTTCGATATAAAGTTACAGGGAATAGGGCTCTTAAGATTTTGCGGATATTGAATGATATTAGCGTACCAAAATTAAAAAGAAAATGGGATAAAGTTGGATTCGCGATAGAGCCGATTTATAGAAATGATTATTTATCAAATTCTCTTTCTGTTAAAAGAGCAGGTAGAAAATTCGGTTGATTTGAGAGCGGATTGATTGTAAGCTGCATGGGCTCCAGAGAAATTGGTTTTTGGAGCCAGCAGCGACAAACATATGATAAAAGAATTTGTTACTGGATTTTCTGATGATGACACTCTTACTGTTGATGATAAAAATTGTTCATCTATTGAGGATCCATATGAAAATAAAAGATTTTACTTTACTATAAAAAGTAAAACTTTAACTGGCGTTCCTTATGAATCAACTATTGTTTTTGAAATAAATAAACATCAATTACAAAGTCTAGCTCAACATTTATTATCTCTTTCAACTCAAATTTAATTTGATACATTTTAAAGTTGCCACATATATAATTTAACAGGCTTAGAAAGTTATTTGGCCCGTATAGTATAAAGGCTTATTATTTCTGTTTTGTACTCAGAAGATGTCAATTCAATTTTGACTGCGGGCTCCAAGAAAAAAAGTACTTGTTATTGATTCAGGAGTTTGATAGAGTTGGTTCTCTGAAAAAGGAAGTATCACAAGGTTGTGCAAGGAATCTGCAAAATTCCTTTGTTATTTGATCGTTACAAATTACTTCCTCTACTTGACTAATCTCATTTTAATGAGATCATGTTAAGGTCTTTGACAATAAGGTTTCAGGCTCCATGATGAATGGAGCTAATATGCGGGTGAGTTTCCCATGGTGGGATAGGGCACTGTAAATGCCTGGGTCTAAAAGCCAATAAGTTTCGATTACTTACACCCGCACCGATAGAGAATACTAGATAAGTTTACATTTCCAAATACAATCACAACTTGTCAAATCATTTGTCTCTGTCTTAATTGTGATCTGAACGGATGCTTTCGTTGTCCTAGTAGGAGCGCACCGGATCTTATATTTTTAAGATCCTTTTGGCTCCATAGTTTAATTGGCAAAATACACGGTTTTCACCCGTTGTGAGTTCCAGATCATACCTGGATGGGGTCACCAGATTAAATCAGCGTGAAAGACTACCGATTTTATAAGTTTAACGAACATCGTTTTACTCTTTTCAAAAAACCAGTCTTGATTTCTAGTAGAACTAGTTGCGATTCCAAATTTGTAAATTTAAGGCGCAGGAACAATATAAATTTACGTTAAGGGCTTATCGTTCAATAGCAGGACACCAGATTGTCACTTTGGTAACCGGAGAGCGTAACTCCGTAGGCCCGCCAATCCTCAAAACAATATCTTCGCCTCCTTTCTCTTTTGTTTTGAGGATTTTAGAATCCGAGATAAGTTATCGTGGTTATCACTCGTAAAAATAAAATCACTTGATAGGTATAGGTCTGCTATATCAGCGTTTGTTGAGGTCGCTTAAATACTTGACACTGAATCAGAATGATGATAAGTTCTGATTCGCATCCGGTAGAGCCAAGGTGGCGAAATGCCTTATAAACATTTCTGAAATTTCGATTATTTCCTATCGAGCCAGTGGAATTTTAGCTCAGCGAAAGAGCACTTACTTGGTTGTAGGAGGTCGGTGGTTCAAGTCCATCAAGTTCCATGTTTTTTTAGCTTCATTAGCTGAGATAGATTAGCATTTGCCTGAAGAGCAAAAAAGGTTGGCGCGGTACCAACATGAAGCACTATTAAATATCATAACAATATCCCTGCTAGCTCTGCGGAAGTACATAACACATATTTTAGGATCGCAACCTGAATTGATATTTAATCAGGGTTCTTAACTCAGCGAAAGAGTGCCATGAAAATGGAAGTCCTTGGTTTAAGTCCAAGAGAACCCACCAAGAACAGAATACCTGACAAGTTTACATTTAACGCAAAACTTGTTAAATTTCTTGTCTGTTCTTTAGCCCATGTACGCAAACTGGATCGCGAAAAGATTCAAAATCTTTTGTATGCAAGTTCAAATCTTGTCATGGGTACTCAGACTCTATTTGAGTTGTCAAAAAGTTTCTTTCTTAAAATTGTTTATCCAAACTTAAAATGGATTAATGGGATTGTAGTTAAATTGGGATAACAAACGGTTTGCACCCGTTAATTGAGGATTCAAGTTCCTCCTTTTCCACCAAACATCAGAAATGCTAGAATTGTTTACATCCTTTTAAAACAAAACGATTCAACTACTTGTTCTGATTAAAACTGTCTGTATCGCGAGAAAGTGTTAAGGTTGCACGGTAGGCTCATAACCTATAGGATGGTAGGTTCAAATCCTCCTCTCGCTCCAATTGTCTCAAATGCATTGAAGGATTACATCATTAAGTGATCGTGGACCTGGGGCGGTACCAGGGGCAGGAATTGTTTATTCCTGTCTAGTGTAGAAGCAGCACACGTAAACATCTTTTTAAATTTTGTTGAGACTAAGATATCTTGGAGAAAAAACTACAATTAGATTTTGACTAAATTATTGGTTGTAGTTCTTGAAGAACCAAGGTTGATTGAAGATTAGTCATCTTCAAAAGACTTTAATTCAATATTGTTGAGATAATCGCAAAACTGAAGGTCAGAATGCTCCGAGACTTTGGGGCAGTAACAGTTCGATTCTGTTTTTTGCAATCATGGAATTGTGTAGTTCAGAGTGTTTTCCAAATCGTTCAGCGATGGAATGTCGGTACCAACAGAATTGGAAAAACGGCAGAATATGATCTGAAAGATCAAGACACAGGTTCGATTTCTGTCTAATGAGGGATAGCTTAAAGTAAAGCACTAGGCTGGTGCCTAGAAGATACTAATTCGCGACTAGTTCCCTTGACCATTTAATATGTTTCTATTTATTTAAAAGCATCCTAGAGAGTTTTAGAGGTATAGAAATTAATAAGGACTCCGAGCTTTGTATGTTCCTCGTTAAAACAACATATAGCAGTGATGGCTGACTTTAAATTACCATTATTATTTTGTTGGTTTTCTATTTAAAACAAACCAACAATGATCTTCTGAAAATCGATAAGTAAGAAGATTAAAAACAGAATGTGAGAAATTCTGTTGTAGGATAGCGCACAGGGTTGCCGAAAAGTCTCCAAAACTTTTTTGTAAGATTTCGATTATCTTCTATCCTGCCGCGATGACTCCCTCCAAAAGAGTTGTTGTTGTGCGACCAACAAACGTCAGATGACTGTCGCTGATTGCAATTTATGGTCTAGGTGTCCTTTTACACCTTCTTGTGCCTTAAACAAGTTTTATAAAAAGGAATGTGCCAGTACAGCTTATAATAACTGGTGCGGCTGAATAGCCGGTGCGCTAGTATGTTTCTTAAAAAAAGACCAGAAAGTTGCGATAATTGGAATCTATCTCCCTATGCAGGAAATGGACTCAGCGATAATTCCCTTGATAATCCTTTCAGTTGCAGTTAGGATCATCTTCTCTCATCTAGGTCAATGATGGGAACAAGCCTCTATACGCCAAAGAGAGCGAACAGTCTTAGAAACTGTTGATTGAGATCTCGTACATCTCTAGAGGCACCACAAAAACTGTATTTGTTTTTGTTCTGATGGGGTTTGCGGACCCCTTTTTTTGCGGGATTAGTTTTTAATTGGCAAAACCACTGTGCTCCACACAGAAGTTACCAGATCGTGGCTGGTATCCCGCTTCACGTTTCTTTTCCATCTTAGCAATCATGGTGATCGCGGCAAGCTGTTAACTTGTGTCAAGGATAGATCGTTACTATCAGATGGAGTAGCCTTTTGTTTATATTCATATGCTAGATCAAGCATCCGACCCAAGTTAACTTGACCACAAGTTCTCTTAAGAAGAGTATCTTTAATATCTTCTGGAAGGTATTGCAATCTAAGGATTCTCATAACATAAACTCTTGAAAATCCTTCCCTTCTAGCAATATCTGCTTGGGTAATATTTTCATTATCTATTTGGGATTGCCAGAGCATAGCTGTTTCAAGATGTTTGGAAGTTTGATAAGTTATTTGTTTTTCTTTTTTTGGAGGAGGAGGATTGGTTCTTCCTCTCATTGGATCTAATGATTTAATATCAAACCCAAGATCTGTATATGTTGTGATTTTATTATCTACCATTGTAGAAATAAGATTTAAATAATTGTTTTTTATTTGTTGGGTTAAATGCTTGATTTTAGAAACATCTAAAATATGTAATTCTATATTATTATTTAAGCAAAGTTGTAATTTTTTATTATCGGTGGTTTGTGTTTGTAACAATTTTTTATGACCATAGATTGGTTTATAATGGAATATCCCATTAAGTTCAAAAGCAATTCTTAGTTTTGGGAAATGTATATCAAGTTCTGCATTGATAGAATCAATTTTATTACAATAAAGATCTAAAACAGTATATTTTTGACGCAATTCTTCTTCGAGCCAAATTTCTAATTTAGAACGTCTATAACCTTTAGTTTTATGTGTGTTATGATATGTTGCCGAACACGAATGATTGCAGAAGACATTTCCTGTTTCACTAATCTGTGATGGCACTATGGGTTTTGTATTTTGTCCACATTGAGAGCATTGATAAATTTTTGAATTTGCACGAAATAAAGATGAACATTTTTTATTACAGAAGACATTACTTGTTCTTTTAAGTTTATAAAATTGTTTTCTATGTCGTTCAAAAGTAATTGAGCACTGTGAGCATACGCATTTGATATAAGTTGTCATAGTTTTGTTAATAGTATCACATTTTTCGAATAGGATGTATGGAGGCACTTAAATTATCACTTGTTTTACTGATCTGGTTCTGTTATGTTGTGGTCATGAAGAGTTCCGATGTGGGAGGCCAGCGCCTCGAGCCCGCTTATAACGGGTTACGGTCGATTACCGTCTAGAGCCTGGGGCAGCACCAGGACATCGGACCAAAAGAAACAAGAATGAATCCCAAATTTAAATGTTGTGAATGTTTTTATGAATTTGAATTAAGTAAATCTGAATGGACTACAGGGGAATGTGTTTGTTCCAAATGTGGAAGCCTGTACAATAAATGGATAAACTATGAAGAATATATCAAGAACACAAAAGAAGCATTGGTATAAAACATTTATAAAGGAATGCCCTGTATGTGGAAGTCTTTCTTCCCATAGAGAAAGAGTTTACGGGAAGAACCAACTCTTTTAAAGTGGATTATTCACAAAAATATGATTATTGTGAACAATGATATTTTACAGGTGTGGAGGTAGTATCCGCAAAACCTTTGTTTGGTTTTGAGAAATAGTGCGACACTATTACACCCGACAAAGATTACTGAAAAAAAGATTCTACAACAGATGTGGGTGCCATTAGCGACACGCCGGTTTTGGATACCGGAGGAGGCAAGTGCGATTCTTGCACATCTGACTAAGTTTGCAGTTCGGTTCGATTCTCTTATCCCAGACTAGACTATATTAATCTTCTACGCCTGAAAAGTCAAGGCAGGTTACAGTAAAGTTGTGTTTTGTACATTTAACTTCAATAAGTTAATTTGTAGTACTCTGAACAGAGGATTAATATTTGCCCTAGTAGCTCAGTGAGATCACAAAGAGTGGCCAATCGAGTAAGATCGTGGAAGAGCGCCTAATGATAAATAAGGATGTCATCCGTTCGACTCGGATCTAGGGCTCCAGAAATCAGTTGCAATCAAGACTTGAATAAGGTATGATCAGATCATGACAAAAGTAGCTATTGTTTTTGGTAATACGATATATGATGATTATGGTTCTGAATTTATTGCGAAATCTATTACTGATTGGGCAGAAGTAACTGAGGAAGAAATCCGTACTCTACAACAAATTAGATGTACAAAAGATATTGGTTTTGATGCATATGAGAGAATGTTGATTATTTATCAGCCATCTTCTCCTCAAGAAGAAACAGTCATAACTATTCTTTCAAATGCCAAAGTATTACAGGAGAAGGAAGAAGTCAAGAAGCTAGTTCATATTAAAAAAATGAAGGAAGTAAGAGAAAAAAAGAAACTCTCTCAAAGAGACAAGGATTTAAAGATGTTTGAAGATCTAAAGAAAAAATTAGAATCGGATTTAACGAAATAAAATACATATGGCCGATTGATGTAATGGTAACATAACCGACCGATTATCGGTTCTTCTAGATTCAAATTCTAGATCGGCTACCATCAGAAATGCTAGAATTGTTTACATCCTTTTAAAACAAAACGATTCAACTACTTGTTCTGACCAAGTTAACAATATTATGACAAAAGATGAATTAGAAAAAAAGATTCGACCATTTCTTGATGAAGTTTGTATTCTTAATAAGAAATATAGATGGCCTTTGTCTACAGTTTTTTCATCAGAAGATAGAGAAAGATCTAATTTTTTATGGCAAGCAATGAGAAATCTTGATCTAGAATATGATAAAGCTCATCCACTTTCTCCTTGTCCTGAATGCGGCTCTGAAAGAAGATCATCCATATTTGATGGTATTTGTCCAAATATTAAAAAATGTAAATTAGCTCCAATAGCAATTGGAGGATAAAGTTAAGTTCCTGTAGCCCAATATTTAGAGGCGGCAACACTAAATGTTGTTACAGTCTTCGTGAAAATCGAAGGAGGAGCATCAAAGTTTAGTTGATAGCCATCACCCAAAAACATGTTGAACCTAATAGGAATGCATGTTTGACGGAATCCTGTAAAGGATGCGCTTGTGTAAAGATTACAATTCTGAATTTGAGACATTCAAAATCAAATTCAACTTGGAGATGTAGTAATCTGTTTTGGTTGATTTCCAAGATCCAAAACCGGCTCCGCGAAGGATATATACTAAATGTTAGTTTCTTAGGGTTTCTAACATAAAATAAAAACCTTATGTCAGGGTCTGTAGTGTAATGATAGCACGCTTTAAGAAGACTTGGTTTAATTCCTTGCGGACCCACAAAGACAAGAAAGAATAAGATAGATTGACAGAAGAATTTTTTAAAAAGCTTAAACCTTATTATGATCAAATTGTAGAAATTAATAAGAAATATCATTTCAATGATAACTGTAAAAGATCAGAGATTGACAATGAGAGATTTCAGCATCTATGGGATTATGTAAACAAATTAATAGAAGAAAATGATAGGAATACGGTAAAAAAATAAAATGTCATATCAACATTATTTTAAATGTTCAGTTTGTGGTTCTACTGCATATTCTGATGGAAGCAACCATCAAGTTTTGCTTTGTGGATGCACAAAAATAAGCTCTCCAACAAAAGAGAATTTGTTTGATGCAAGACCAGTTCCAGTTACATACAAAAAATGACAACGAATAAGCGTTACTTGCTTTTATTTTTTGCACCACTAGTAAGTCATATAATATTTTATATGGATGTTGCAGCGGTTCAAGATAGAGCAGTAATGCGTGCTGTATTCCTAGATGGAATTTACACTATATTGTATCTTGTTGCATTAAAAGAAGTCGTCACATCAAATGATAAGTTTAATATGGCAATTTATCTTATGGGTGCCTTAGTAGGAACATTTGTTGGTATGAAACTGATATAACCGCTTGTCATTGATACTTGATTTTGCTATGTTTGGTTCATGAGCCATGGTTGTATAAGTGATGTAGTTCCCTTTGTATGCAGCGTTTTCGAAATAAGAAACTCATTAGTAGTGAATAAAATATTTGACTCTGGTAAATATATTTCAGATTGTTATGATGAAATAGAAACAGAAGATAATAAGGAGCAAGTTTGCTCTTCTGGTGAAGAGCAAAGAAAATTATTTCTTTTACCACAAGATGGTTGGGAATTTATTGAAGATGAGTCTCGTTTTGGTAATAAAAAACGCTTATATAAAGATGGATTTTGGAAGAAAACTGGAACTGAGTTTGCTGTAGTTTGTTTTAATAGTTCTCAATATAGTAATGTTGGAGAATTGGAACCAACTGCTGTCTCAATTAACAAAGAATCTTTAGAAGAGTTTGTAAAAGACTTTAGTGTTTATTTTACGTTTTCTGATATTGAAGAAACTGATTCTGTAGAACAGTGGTTGTAAAATATAATGAGAATTTGTAATGTTTGTGATAAAGAAATTATAAAATCATATAGCGAAACAGATACTGTATGTTACGAGTGTCAAACTAATATTTACGATAGTGAAGATGACGAACATTATAGATCTTTAGATTTAGAAGAGTTTGAAAGTCTAAATAATAAAAATTATCTCTTATAAAGATTTACTGGAATGGCCCCTAATTGCGCAATCAACCAAGGTGATAGACAGGAAGGCGTCCAGTGAAAGAAATGGTTTGCGGTATCTCCTGAATTTGTTTTTTAGGAGATCATAGATCCATAAACCGCGCAAAGGGACTATAGGCTAGATGGTTTAAGCCGTGTGATTGTGATTCACATGAGTTCAGTTCGAATCTGAATGGTCCCTCTAAGGAAATATTAATGATTCAACTTTTTATGATATGTTTTTGCGGAATAGTTGGTTTTTTGATTGGTAATTTAATTTTTTATTATTTTATCAAGAAATAATTTGCATGCAACTAAAGGTTAGGCGTATCTCTTACAAAGATACTTTGTCAATTCGATTTTGACTGCATGTACCAAAATAAGTAAATTTTTATGTTAACATTTGAGTTTAAAGTAGGTGACTTATTAAAAGCAACAGAAGATAGTTCTTTCATAAAACAAGGAGAACTTTGTCTGGTTACTGAACTTGGTTCAATCTACACGCATGGATATGTTAAAGTTTACATATTTAAAAAACAAATAGAATATTGGCTTTATGGAAATATATTACAGAAAGTAAGTTGAAATGGAATTTGAAGTTGGAGATTTGATTAAAAATTTATCATTTAGGACTTATACTGATCCCAATGATTTTGATATTAATATAGGTGATTTAGGGTTAGTAATTAAAATATAAACATGATAAAAATGTTACTTTTCTTTTTATTTAAAACCAATTCTCTTATTACAGAGTGTACTTGTTGTTGGACTGTCATTAGCAATAGTTAAGTAATGTTAGTTTGTTCGGGTGAGGCAAGGTGCCAAAAATGGCTTTGACCCATTCTACCAGTTTTCGAGTAACTGCATCCGATCTAAGTTTATGAAATGTCGGTTATTAGTTTTATTATTGTGTCTTGTTGCTTGTTACCAACAAGAACAAGTATATAAGACTCTTCCGTCAAATATAGATCCTACAAGAATTGTAGAAACAGATATAGGTTTAACACTCCATAACTGTGCATTAGATTTCAATGATCTATCAGAAGAAGACGGATACATCAGGAATAGAAATCCTTATTCAGTTCTTATAAGACAAGTTTGGCGTGGACCATACGGAGAAAGTACAATAAGATTTTTATCAGTAGCAGCCAATGGTGGATTAACTTTGATTCATAATATTAATATAAGTTATGGATTTTATGTATATGTTAATACACAAGAACAAACATATCTTGGATATTTTTCTGGTAGCTGTCAACAATAATAATCCTTGTTGCTTGATGGGCTAAGTGTTATGATTTAAAATCATATTATGAAGCCTGGAGATTTAGTTGAAAGTTTATCATCTGGCGGTGTTTTCCATACGATATACGGATTATCAAAGGGTGATTTCGGATTAGTATTTAAATCTTATGAAAAGATTCAATGGGTAAAAGTTTATTTGTTAAAACAAAAAATAATTGTAATAGGATCAATTGGTAATTGGAAATTTGTAAGTTGAAAGAAATTAAAAATGAATAAAGTTTTAATGTTAAAAAGAGATGAAGTTGAAGTAGGAGATATTATTGTTGCGCACAGGGATGCTGTTACAAAAATCGTTGCGATAGAATTTGCAGAGGGTGGTAGATATCTTCTAATAGAAGATTACTATTCTGAGGTAGGTAAATGGATTCCAAGAAAAGGAAAATTATCTGTATCACCAGTTGAGGGTGAAGATAAGATGTTGGCAATAAGAGAATTCTAAATGCCGAAACCTAAATTTAAACCTGGTGATTTAGTTAGAAATACCTATACTGGGACGTGTGGTTTCGTGCCAGTTCAATATGGACAATTAGCTTTATGCATTTATAAAGATTATAATCTTTATAAATATTGGATATTGCCTTGTGGATTAGAAGGATTCGATTCTGGCTATCACTGGGAGAAAGTTTCTTAGCATGGAACAATTTAATTGCTCTGATTGTTGTCAAATTTTTTTAACTGAAGATATAAGTGATTATATAATCTGTTATAATTGTCAAGATAAAAAATCATATTATCACGATAAAGTTTTGGAAGAGTTTGAAGATTTCAGAAAGGTTAGATCCTTTGTTTGTTGTGATAAAGAGCAATATTCTTCTAATATGACTTTTTATGATAAATGTTCTTTCTGTTCAAAAAAAAGCAATAAAAAGCATATTCTTATGACGACTGATACTTGGGATATTCTTCATGAAGCCAAGAAATGGTGGGAAGATCATGATTTAGAATTAGCTTCTACGGAAATAAAATAATGGATACCAAATTTGTTGTATTTGATTCATATCCATGATATGATCTATTCATGGAATGTTCAGGATGCTGCAAAGAATTTGATTGTGATTTCTTAGAAGCTTCATATTGTATGAAGTGCGATGAAAATTTAAACTTTCCTTTAGGAGATGTTCTAAACGATATCAGATCGTTTAAAACGATAAATAAATTTGTTTGTTGTGGCAAGGAGCAGGTGGCTTCAAATTTAGAATTATACAGGACTTGTTCCGAATGTGGTAAACTAGGAAAACAGCATTGTTTTACCGCATTTACTGATCTTGTCGAGGTAATCAACGCAGCCGGACACTTAATCAAGAAACATAATGAGGAATTGGCCCTGGAAAGAAAAAGACTAGAAGCAATAGAACGCTAAGATTAAATTATGAAACAAATTAAATCAACTGAAGTCAGTAAGAGGACAAAGCGCACTGAACGCAAGGGTGCAATTAGAAAACGTGTTAGAGATTTGCAGAAATCAAGATCTGTGGATCTTGCACAGAGATTTGGAGCTGGAATAAAGATTTTTCAACAATTTGGATTAGAATCTGCTATTTCTGAACCAGATGGTGGTGCTTTTGTTATAGTAACAAAGCCTGTTGATAAAGCTAATATTTTGGCTCTGAATGGAATTGGTTGGGTGAATACATATCATCAGATGTGGCGCTTGTTAAGCTGAGTTTAAAGAAATGTACAATAGTTGAATAATTTAGAAGAGCAATCCGAATGTTGGACGACGGAGACTATTTGCTAAATAGTTGAACCAGAAATGGTCTTGTAGAATCGTACTCTGCCTCTTCTGCTAAAAATATCACTTGAAATGGCAAGATGGATAAAGTAGTATAAGCAATATGAGTAATGTCTTAAACAAATTAAGTCAGGAAGAATTGGTTGAGTTTATTAAAAATAATAAACTAACTGAAGAGCAGTGTGTGTATATTTCTGATTATATAAAAAAATCAAAGAACCTAATGGATGGTATGAAAATATTCTCAGCTTGTGCAACAAGTCAACACAATATGGTTGCCATACACCCTTACATTAAGGATTGGATATCGATATCAGCAGTAGAGTCATTTTTTTTACAAGCGATTAAAACTTGAGAGTAAAGTAGCCAGGGGCTACCGCACACTGGAAATGTGACGGGACCAGTTAAATGGTCTGGGAATCAGGATCTCTGCTCTCAGCTAAGGAAGGTAAACCAGACAGGGCTTCTGGAACCCGTTCGAAGCGGGATTGCTCCAGTAATGGAGTGGCTTTCGATTAGTCTGCCTTCTTCAAATAATTTATGGAATTTTGAAATAACTTATTACGTGGAAAATTGGTGAGAAAAATTTTGTGAGGTGATAAAGTAAGTCATGGAAAATAATGCACTAACAATAGAAGAATTACAAAATTGTGAAAAAATCCTTTTAAAGGTTCTTGCAACAGAGGACTTAAATCCATTTTTAGAACAGATTGCTAAAATATTTGTTTTGGCAGAATTCATCAGCTTTAGAATAAGTCTTTCTGATCAAAGAAAGCAATCTGAGAGCCCTACCAATCTTTCTTCCTATAAAGAAATTACTTTAGAGACAGAAGATGATATAACGAAATTGAGAAGAGTTTTTGCTGGAATAGACTTTCAAAGTGACATTAGGGATTCATGAAGCAACCTAAAAGTGATTTAGAAGTATGTTATAATACCCTTAAAGGATTAATGCATACAAATGTGATTGAGGATGATGAACAGGTTCAATTAATTATTTTTGCTTGCGAGGTAATTGCATCAAAATACAACAACAAACTGATTAAATTGGATAAGTCAGAGATTAGCTTAGTTGAGAAGACTAAGAATGTTAAAAGTTTATTGACAGGTAAATATATAGAATAACTGCGTTTGTAGTGTTAAAGTAGCACATTTGGCTCTTACCCAAAAAAGTGAAATTGCGAGTATTTCCAGACGCACCAATCAAAAATATTATGAGTGTTTTTAGAAAACTGAATTTTGTAAAGAAGTTTGAAAATATAAAGTCTGGAGATTTAATTTTTTATAATGGTACAGAAAAAACTGTTTATTCCAATATAAATTTAAGTGTAGATTCTGCACTTGATTATCTCAGTATTAATGATTGGTTCATTGTTATAAGAGAGTTATATGTTCCTAATTATTATTATAATTCTCGTTCTTTTTCCGTCTTAACAAAAAAAGGCATTGGGAGATTATTTATTTGTAGAGATGAGATGGAAGGTGGTTGCTATGAATTTAGTGAAGGACTTTAATTTTTAAGAGTAGCAATATTACTGTTACTCAAAAAAAATAATTCTGATGGCAACGGGATGTTGTGACTTGTCTCTGAAACAAGTTGATAGAATTCGAGTTTCTACATCAGAGCTGATTAAAATGAAACAAGGAGATTTAATTAAAATAATATGCTTTCCAATAATAATGGAAATTGCCAATTCAAATTTAGGATATAAAAATAATGTTATCACACAAGGAGCCTTACTGATAATAGTGTCAGTTAAAGATCCGTGTTTGATTTTTGATTTTAGCAGCTATAAATTATGTTATTGTTCTTTCGAAAGAATGGAATCTTTGTTAAAAGACGGATGTATTCAGATCATTAGTTCAGTTGAATAATTGGTTGATATTAATGTTGAATCTTGGTAAAGTAAGAAATCGGCACTAGGTGCTGTAGAAAAGGAAACATTTTTTATGTCAAGCTGCAATATTAGGGATATTCCATAAACATATCTCGATGAATTATAGAGAATGCCTAATAAGTTTACATTTAAATTAATCAAAAAAAAACTTATTAAATTTTTTGTCTCTATATTGACGCTTTTTATGGATATTCGGCTCATTCGGCTACTGGCTAGGCCCCGAGCTTCTCAGGCTTGTGAAAACGGATCGAAACCGTTATGAGTCACTGCATTAAAAAAAAGTATTATTTTTTAGAATAAAAGGAACTATAAATTGTATATTATAAAGCTAACAGTTGGTGATTGGTCTTGTGATGGACATAATAGATCAGATGATTTTTATGTTTCTTCTAATTTAACAGCAAAAGAAATATAAAAAGCTTACAAAAAAGGATGCAAGATTGCAGGTTTTGATCTTACAGATTTTTGTGCCGATTATGAAGCTAATACTTTCCCGTATGAAAACTGGAAAAAGCTAATGCTTCTTGGTATAAAAGAAGATGATGTTGAGATTGATGAGTTTCCTAATCAAGAAGATAAAGATCAGAATATATTCATATGCCCAAGTTCCTATTTTCAACTTTATTGTTTTGTTATTAAGCTTGGTAAACCAACTTGTGTCATAGAACAAATTGAAGAAAGTGGAACAATTAACATTGGTGGATATGGACTATATTCATCATGAATTGTTGGAGTTGCAATAAAGAAACTGATTCATTACTAGATCCATTTAATGGTTACGTTTGTACGGAATGTTTTAGAGAGCCAACAACAAATAATTGTACTGAGTGCGGTTTGCATCTTGAGGGAATTTGCTATGAATACGTTTGCGGAGTTTGTTTGAAGAAGCCAGGAAATTAACATGGGATGTTTTAATGGCACTTGTCAGATCAGTCAGTTACCGATCCATTCTGGTGAAAAGGTAAGATTTCTTCTTTTGACAAAGAATCCATATACAATGGATTCTTATAGAAGAGATGGAGAAACTTTTAATCCGCGAGCAGGGACAGAGGGAGTATACTCTGGTGATTTCTGGTATCCAGAACTAGTTCCTATTAGGGCATCATATGACGATTATGGATCGGTTGAGGATGTTGATACAGAATGTCTAAACTGGCAATATTGGAAATACTTTCTTGATCAAAGAATTGTTGAGAGAGAAAAAGGAGATGGGTCTTGTTGGGACTATTCAGTAAAAAAAGGAATGGATTTAGATAAATTACTTATTGCTTTACAAAATGGTTGTTTATTACTTCGTGATGATTACTATCGTCAAGATATGCAACTCCCAGTTTCACAAACAATGATTAGAGAAGATGTTTATCAATCAATGCTTGGAATAAAAATTCAAGATGATTTAAACTTGTGCAAGCCAGGAAAAATTGGGGAGCCACACACTCCAGAAACAATTTTTAATCATGGCATGGAATTGTTCAATTCAAAAGAAATGGATAAAGGATTCTTAGTGCCAGCCAGCAAAAATCATAAAGAGATATTAGTATTCTCGGACGAATATAATTTTGATAATAAATTTATTACTGGTTTAAGGAGCCAAGAGGGTGCTAGAGGTATCAAACCTTATCGTGGATGGATTGTTGAAAATATACAATCTGTAACAAAAGAAAAAGCAACAGATTTAATCAGAGATATTTCTGACTTTCAATATATTCAGTCTATGGTTTCTTTTTTAAGAAAGACTTGGCATCCAGGTACTGGATGCGGATCACAATCATCAAATCTTAAAATGGTTAATCAACATTCAAAATCAGTTGCCAAGATAGCTTCTGAGCTTTATAAGAAACACAAATACTAATTTTATGTGTCTCACTATGGACGCAATTAATAACTTGGGTTTTGGTATTGGAGATTTAATCATTTATCGTGGACCAGAGAAGTCAATTTCGTATGAATATGAAATAAAATATTTATATGATGGAGATTGGTTTATTGTTTGTTCGATGCATGGAATGGTTATTGAAATTTTATCAAGATTTGGCTTTGGGAAAATAGTTTTATACAGTGAAGAAATATTTGCGTCAGACTATAGTAAAATCAGTTAAGTCTTGTAAGTAATTGGTATCTTTGATATAGTGTCTCCAAAACATGAAACATTTAAACGAAGGTGAATCTATTTTTATTCAAGGCTCAGCGAAAAAACCTTATGAAATTAAAATGATTGGAGGTATTGTTAGCTGTGATTGTGTGGCTTGGAGACTACAATCTTTACCAATTGATCAAAGAACCTGTAAACATATTAAAGCAAATGTTTCAAATGGATTTGGTGGCATGAATCCTGCCATTATGAAACAACCAAAAATAGTATTAAAGAATGTTCCTCCTTGCTTACTTGCTCATGTGTGGAATGAAGAAATTGATGTATCTGGTTGGTTTGTTGCTTACAAATTAGACGGCGTTAGAGCTTGGTGGGATGGAACCAAATTTTGGTCTAGATTGGGAAACGAATACTATGCTCCACAATGGTTTAAAGATCTAATGCCAAAAGGGATTGTTTTAGATGGTGAATTGTTTGCTGGGAATGGAAGATTCCAAGAGACTGTTTCTATAGTCCGTAAAGGCACTCCAGCTGACCAGGAGTGGCAGCAAATTAAATTTATGGTATTTGATATGCCAAATAATCCAAAGTCCTTTATGGGGCGCATGGATGATTTAAAAGCTATGTTTCCATTTAGTGAAAGAGGTAAAAATCAAATTGATCTTTTGGATCAAGATATTATTGCAGTTCCTTCTAAAAAAACATATAAAGATATGGTTGCTTGGCATCTTGAATTAGCAGAGAAGTACGGTTATGAAGGAATCATGCTTCGTGATCCAAATAGTTTATATGAGTCAGGTAGATCGCACACACTTTTAAAAGTTAAATCTTTTCTTGATTGTGAAGTTACTGTTATTGGATATCAAAAAGGAAAAGGAAAGCACAAGGGAGTAATGGGTTCCTTGGATGTTATAATGGATAATGGAGTTGAGTTTAATGTTGGAACTGGTTTTAGTGACCAAGAAAGAAAGAACCCACCAAAGATTGGTTCTAAGATTACTGTGAAATATCAAGAGTTAAGTAAAGATTTAGTCCCAAGATTTCCGAGTTTTTGGAGGGATCCAGAATAAAAATGATTAAAACTTTATCAAATATTGGATACGTTCAACAACCATTATATCCTAATAGAAAAGAACCTTATCTGGATAGTTTTTATTTTAATCCTTCATCTGTTAATCAGCGAATGTCAGCTTGTAGCTGGGCTAATGTAGAATGGAGTTTCCAAAAATATCAAAATGGAGGAGGTTATTTTGTACGGTGTACAACTACCAATATAATAGCTCCCACTATTCGTTTAAATCTTCCAATGAAGAGTCTGATTCTTTTGGATATTGATATAAGAGGACAAGGTGGCAGAGCTTATAAGGTTGCTAACACTGAAGATAATTCAATTTTTGATATTAGAGAAGATCAGATGCTTCAAGCTATATTAAGATATGGTATTAAGCCCGGAGGTGATATTGGTGGCGAATGGGTTTGGGCAATGAATCATAATCAAACAAAATGTTTCTTAACTGATAGTAAAGAATATGATGAGGCATTAAAATGGAACAAACAAAAAATATAATTAAGCAAGATTTCGTTAGGTCACAAAATAAACTAACTTCGCTTTTGGAGTGTCTTTGACATCTCTAAGAAGAAAATACGTTTAGAGGAATTAGAGACGCAGGTACAAGAAGAATACCTTAATGTTTCTCTTTTGAAAGAATTAGAAACATTAAAAACTTGTATTGAATCATTTGAAAAATTAGAAACTAATATAATTGATTCTTTAGAATTGATTGAATGTTTATCTGAGGTTGATGATTGTTTTTATTTTAATGAATTGATGGTGACTAGTACCAAAATTGCACAACAACTAAAAGATCTTGAATTGGAGTCTTGTTTAAACGGAGAAGAATCTAATAGAAATGCATTGATTGAAATTAATGCTGGGGCTGGCGGGACTGAATCTCAGGATTTTGTCCAGATGCTCTTAAGAATGTATAGTAAATGGGCTGATAAACAAGGATTCAAATTTAAACTTTTAAATCAACTTCAAGGAAATGTTGCTGGCATTAAGAATGTTTCTTTTATAATATCAGGAAAAAATGTATTTGGATTTTTGCGAGGTGAATCGGGAGTTCATAGAATCAAAAGGGTATCTCCATATTCTTCTCAAGGCAAAAGAGAAACTTCGTTTGCATCTGTTCATGTGAAGCCAGAAATAGATAATTCAATTGATATTGAAATTAACAAAAATGATTATATAAGACAAGCATGTAGATCTGGTGGTAAGGGAGGCCAAAACGTAAATAAGGTTTCGAGTGCCTCAAGGCTTATTCATAAGGAAACTGGAATTGTAATTAATTCAAGAACCGAACGGTCTCAAAATGAAAATTTTCGTATTGCGAAAGAAAAATTAAAACAAGCATTAGAAGAAAAGGCTGAGAAGGAGCAATCTGAAGAATTTGATAAATCTTTTAATTCAAATAAGGAAAATATTTCTTTCGGTAGGCATATAAGAACTTATTCTTTTAATCCAACATCTTATGTGAAGGATGTAAGAACTAATCATATGGAGTATGATATAGATTCAGTATTGAATGGCAATCTAAATGAGTTTCTTGAAAAATGGTTGCTACATTCTGTTGAACGGAATACAATTCATAGCAAATATGAAAAGAAATAATAGAATAAAAATAGTAAAAGGAAAAACATATCAACTTCCAGAGGATTGGAGTCTCCTAAGTCAAAATAAAACAAAGAAATATAAAGAGGCAACAAAGCATTTGGATCATATTCTTATAAGATCTTATGTTTTGATCGATAAAGGATGTTCTGTTGAGGATGCTATGAACTTATTCAATTCTTTAAATTCTTTGATGCCAGAATATGGTATTGGAGAATCTGATACAGAAGTAAGAGAAATAACTTGGTGTATGATAAATGAATATAAACAACCAGGATGGAACGCAGAACTTGAAAAACGTATAAATGAACAATTTGCCAGAGAATAAATGAAGCCTTTTAAACTTGGAGATTTAGTATGTTGTGTTGTTGGAATTAATCTTCGTCTTTGCATAGGAATTGTTGTAGAATGCTACAAACATAATCATGGATGTGGTGTTCAACTAATTTCTGACGGCGAATGTTTCTATTTTTATAACACTGAAATGGCGCTTCTCAGCCGTTGGGAATAATGAATTGGTTTCATAAGTCATAAGGTTTAATATACAGGTATAAGAAATTTAAGGAATTAATATGAATGGATTTGAATTAAAAGAAAATATTGAAGCAATTAAAAAGTCAATCAAAGAGAATGAAAGGCTCTTATCTAGAAGTCCAACAACCAGGGTTCCAAGAGATTCTGTTTCAACACATGAGATTGAATCTTTACCAGAACTTTTAATGAAAAGGGATTTTCTGTTAAATAAACTTGTTTCTTTTGAAACAACCCAAGAAAAATTCAATACTTTAACTATGTTGAATTTTAATGGCGGAAAGGTAAGTTTAGCATACTGCATTAAAATGCGCGGGATGCTTGATCGCACAGGATCTTTGATGCAAAACTTAGTTGTATCAGGGGAGAATCTTTCAAGGGAAAGAGCTTATGTTGATTCAACTAATTCATATATACCAGCTTCCTTGTATGATGATAAGGAACTAAAAAAATTACCTTTGATGGTAGAAGAAAATGATCTTAGAATTTCTAAGATCAAAGCACTAATAGCTGAAGGTAATACAAAGATTGTTCCTGAACAATAAGAATTAAGGAATAGCAAAAGTTTAATATTCCTGAACCATGCTTATTTGCTGCCGTGAACCCGGCAACTCTTTTGCAACAATCATGGCTACCCTAATAAGGTATTTCTGTTCGACCATAAGATAATGATCAAAACGTTATAAAAATTTTATATTAGATAAATAACAATTGAAAAGAAAAGATAAAGTGGAAGACAGTAGTTCTAAGTTTGGGATCGAGATGTGGAGCAGACAAGTGTGTAGAGATAAATTGAGCAACGACTCTCAAAAATAGTTGCTTATCAAGTCCCTTGAGTGTGATGGAGCGCACATTTGGTTACGAGCCAAAAAGAGTGAATTCAATTTTCACAAGGGATTCTAAATTAGTTGTTAATCAATCAGAGTTATGCTATTCATTCTGTGACAATTAAATGAATGCGAATTATTTTTGATGTCAGACTTCAATGAAGTAAATTAAATTGATTTAAAGGGCATTCTAAGATGATTTAAAGGTAATAATTTGGACGACCTAAGTTTTATTGTTGGAGAATTATATCTGGTTTCAAGCTATCCAATATACTGGGGTATAAAAAAGCATTATGCATGGTATGATATGAATAACAAACTTTATAACAATACTCCAAAAGAAGCGATTGGTATTTATATTGAATCGGAATTTTTTCTGTTAAATCCAGAAAATTTAAGACTACATACCTTTTTATTTCCACAAGGTATTTTTGGGGTTACAGAGCGTGGGCACAGAATAAGAAAATTAGGAGGTGATATGTCAAGAGTATCAGTTGAAGTTGGAAGTGTAGTTGATGTAAGGTTTATCAAACCAGTTGCAAGAATAGTTTCTTTAGCTGGAATGCAAGAAAAGTATGAACTTGATTTATCATTTTTTGGAACTATTATTGCTATTATTGATTCTGGTAAGAAACTAGATAATGGTAAACCTGATTTTGAATTTACAATAGAGGATTCTTCTGGAAGCAAACTGAAAACAAGACGCTCGAATATTTTTGATTGTATCTGCATTGTATCTTCATGAAAGTTGGTGATTTAATTGAAGTATCCTTGCGTACATTCTGGAATGAATCATATTATAATTCTTGTAAAAAAGACTTACGATATTTAATTGTTATTAATTCTGTTTATAATAATGGACTTATAAAGGCGCTAGACCCAAAAAGACTAAACATTGTTTTCATAAGCAATACAATATATATTATTAAAAAAATATCATAATAATTTCCAAGTAGCCAAAGGTTGGACTCTAGAATCATAATCTAAGAGGCAAGATTTCGAGTATCTTTACTTGGATTTAATAACATAATTTTTGCATAACTACAATAAAATATGAATATAATTGATAAATTTAGCGGGATGAATCTTTTGTTATG
Organism: Flavobacteriales bacterium; assembly: GCA_009885545.1. GTDB lineage: Bacteria > Bacteroidota > Bacteroidia > Flavobacteriales_D > Crocinitomicaceae > M0103. Next base: position 121,711 of record VFKM01000012.1, on the reverse strand, counting down.
TAAAGAAGATTTTCAATTCCATTTCAACTATAGTAAAAAAACGTTTGAGTTTGTTACAGGTGACTTCATCATTTGTATAAGTTGTATAGCATGTAATTCAAGAGGTTATGCTGGTATTGCTAAAATAATCACAAAATATGGGATTCTTGAAACATCTATTAGTGAAACACATTATTTAAATACTCTTACAAAACAAGTCGAATAAGGAATATTTGATAAACATTGATGCAATTACTCTAACAATAGAAGAGTTTGAAACCTTATGTCAAAAACATTTTACACATGATTATAAAACTACGATTGCAACTTTTATGCAGCATGAGTATGCTGGAGGTTACCATTTAAGAGAAGTTAGCAATTTTGATCCGAATAGTGAAACTGTTGGAACAGATGAAGATTGGATCAATGATACAAAAGATTGTTCATGTGATGGAGTCCCTACATTGATTTGTCTGTTGCAAACATATGGTGCTCTTCCAAAGGATAAAACAATTTTATTATATGTCTAGAAAAAAACCACAAACTGAAACTTTGTATGTTAGATGTGAATGCTCTTCACAAGAGCATTTCGTTGTATTTGATTATGATCAAGAATTTGGAGATTTTTGTTTTCATGTTTATCTCTATGATCATAAATCATTTTTTGGAAGGTTATGGGAAGGATTGAAATATATCTTTGGTTATAAATCAAAATATGGGCATTTTGATGAAATTCTTCTTAAAGCAGATGATTGTACTAAAATTAAAAATTTGTTGAATCTTAAAGAATCATTTGTTCAAGTACCAGATTTAAAAAACAACTAAAGATATCGCTAGAATCTGTTTTGGTTAAATTAGTTTTTGATGCTATTTAACTCCAACAAGGAAAGCATCAAGAAATGAAGATCAAAAGTTCAGAATTAACTTCTTTAATCAAAGAAGCATTAGTAACACATATTAGAGAATCTGGTTATGAACCATCAAGACAAGAGTTGGAAGAATTATTTAGCAGAGTAATCAATGAAGGTTTATTTGATGCTATTAAAGCTGGAGTTGGAGCAGCCTCCAAGGCTTTTGGAGCGTCCAGGGAACAATCTGGAAGAACTGGATTACTGAAGAAAGCGGAAGTGGAACTATCTTCAATGGAAAAGAGAGTGGCAGCCCTTCATACTGAACTTGAGGAAAGTGGGATGGAGTTATCTCCAGAGGTATCCGCTGGATTAAGAAATGTACTTCATGATATTGGAAAAGCAGCAGATGCTGTCAGTAGAATGGATGCATCTAAGAGCGCCAAGGCTGTTACTGATCCACAGATGGAGATGCCGTCTGGTAGAAATCCTAGTACTGGTGGACGTGGGATCTTTAGTCCTGCTGGTGGACGTGGTGGTCTGAGAGAAAATAAATTAAGAGAATCTATTCGTTCAATGGTAAGGGAATCAGTTCGCAAACAGATTAGAAGATCATAAGGGAATTGCTATGGCTTCAAACCAACGACTTAAATCTTTAATTTTACTTGAGACAACCAAAGAGGTCCGCAATCTTTATGAGCGTGGAGAAATTGATCAAGAGCAACTAAATGAGCTTCTTGCTGGATTGAAGGGCATGGCATCTGGTTTAATGGGGGCTGCTGGAAAAGCTATTGGTAATGCCTCTGCTACAGTACAAAATAAAGTCTCTGGTGCCTATGGACAAGCGAAGGATGCAGCAACAAAAGCATACCAAAATTCTGAAGCCAAAGCAAAATTAGCTGCACAACAAAAAATCAATAAAACAATTTCTGATACAATCGTGGCAGGATTTACAAATGCAGCTAAATTAGCGAGCTCTCAGGCTGCTAAACTTGGTCCTCAATATAAGCAAATAGCTGATTTTTTAAACAAACCTCATAATTTAATAAACCAACAAGTAATGCCAGTCTTAGATCAAATGACAAGACAACAACCACCTCAACAGAATGTTCAACAACAAAACCAATCTAATCAAACGATGGTATCTTCTCCTCCTCAAGGTATGACTGGTCCATCTGGAACACTTGTTAATGAATCCATTCAAAGATCAATTAAAACTGCTGTTCTTGAATCTTTAAATTCAATTAAAAAATCTCACAAATAATTCTGTTGATATTCGTATCAAAATTCGATATACTCATATTGTGATTGATCGCATTCAATTAAAAAAATATATTCATGATTGTTTAAACAAGTTTGTTTTGATAAAAGATATTCCTGTTATTTTAACATTATCAAAGCAATTAAAAAAACATCTTGCATCTGCCTCTTGTCGCAATGGAATTGGATACATAACAGTATCAGTTAAACGATTTAAAAATATTAAACTGGGGCAGCAGAAGGAAATTATATTTCATGAGGTTTGTCATGTGGTTGACTGGTATCTTGCAGATTGTTTTCCAAATTCTTGGAAGAGTGATAGAAAACATGGTAGAACTTGGAAGGGTCTAATGAAACAAATTGGACTCAAACCAAAAATTCGATATAACACAAACAAAAAAGCAAAAAATGATTGATTCATTTATTGGTAAAAAGGTAAAAGTCTATTGGAACCTTCATAAACAGTGTTGGTCTGTTATATACAAAACAAAAGTTGTTGGTTATGTATATTCTATTCGACTTGAAAATGTTCATTTTGTTGTACAAAAAGCTGGAAGACAAAGAGTTCTGCAAGAAAAAAAGAAGAATGTTCATGCATTTGTTGTTGGAACATTGATAGCTTTTAACCAACAAAAGCCACCAGATTATGTTTTGAAGATTTCTTATCATCCTTATTTGAATCCTTGGTTTCATTTGATATTATCACCAGAAGAAAAAATTGATGAATGCAATTTTGTTCATTGTGAGGACAAAATTGTTTATGGAAAAAACATAAATGGATGATGAGCTTTCTGTTGATTTTCGAGTTGGAGATTTGGTAAGATGCACAATTCCCCCTCTTCACTCTGCAAATGTGCTTGGTGTTATACTAAAACATCCAAGCGCACATGGCATCTATTATCTTGTTTGGTGTATGGGGATTGAGCATTTTTTTATTCATTCAGAACTAACATTGTTGAGTAGGTTATGAAAAGTAAAATTCAAATAGGAGATTTGGTGAAGTTGAATGACTATGGGAGGAGACTATGGGACGACCTTCTCTCAGGTTTTGGTATTGTTATTGGAAAAAGTAAAGTAAAGACTAAAAGTTTCTATGTGTTTTGTTGCAAAGAACAAACTGTAATAGATTTTAATGAATTATTCATTGTTAAAGTGGAAACTTTTAATGAAAATATCTGAGGTATCTGTCGGTGATTTGTTGGAGCACACCGAGGAAGTCTTTGCATTTTTGGATACGGATTTGTATCCAAAAATGTGTATACGTATTATCCCGAATGATTTATCATTATATCTTGGCAAATCAATCGATCCTTCAACTTTTGTTTCATATCATTTATTGTTGCATTGTAAAACAAGCCAGATTTTCCGGTGGTATTTACTTGAACACATTGTTTGCATGTTCAAATTAGTTTCATGATAAAATCTAAATTTAAAATTGGTAATTTAATAAAATGTATAAAACAACATTCTTATTATAGATCAATAGTTGCAGACAAATACAATATTGGTAGCTTGTTTTTGGTAAAAAATATTGAGAAAGATCCTTGTAGGGAAGGGGTTGTATGTGTTGATTTATTCTCTTGTCAATTCCAATACTGTAATCGATGGTCTTTTAATGAAGACGAGATAGATGAAGCTCTTTCATTATATTTTGAGGTTGTATCTTAATGAATTTTACAATTGGATCACTGATAAGATGTAAGAAAGCAAATTGGTTATATGGTATTGAAGGTGGCAGTAAAGAGCATACCTATGATATTGGTAGTTTATTTATTTTAACAAATATTATTACATACCAAGATCACAGATTTATTCACTTGTATTCTTGTAGTCTACAACATACTCTTGTTTGGTTTGTTAAAGCTAATAAAGCAATAGATGCAGAACTTTTTGAGTGGTTCGAGATAGTTTCATAAAGTTAGTACCAATTAGACTAATATTGAATTATGAAAGAAATTTTTAATTTAGAACCAGGAACTTTACTAAAGCATGTCACCCAACATTCGTCAAGGTATTATACTGCATATCCAGTAAATGGATTTACCATAGAAGAATGTGAGTCTGATGATTTACTAATTTATTTGGGAATCATCGAAGAAAAAGCTATTTTATATTATTGTAAACGAAGAATCATGATCTCATATGGTGGAATTTATCGTGAAAACAATAATCTATTTTTTTCTTTCTTCTCTGTGATAGGATAACATATATAAAAAAAACTTTAATGCATGGTTTGTTCTTCCGTATAGATCCGATTGTCAATTTCTCATTAATGGATTTGGTGAAGAATCCTATTCTACTCTTAAGGAGGCCAAAAAAGAGGCAAAGGAGTTATCAAAAACATACAATGGCGAAGGAGGTTACTATTTTGGAATATTTCGACTTATGTTAGAAGATAAAGTATATTCTTTAAAAAAGGTTGCTGGCTATGAACGTAGTGAACCAACTACAGAATAGATTCGTGAACAAATTGGTTTATTAGTCCTTTTATTTGAAGTAAGCTATTACTCATGTTATTCATTGATTATTCAAAGCCTAAAATAATTTTAACTTGTGGCTTGCCTGGATCTGCAAAATCTACTTGGGCCAAAAATCAATTAAAGCTTTTTCCAAACAAAATTAAACTTGTTTGCAAGGATGACCTGAGATTAATGTTGGATGCTGGAGAGTCTTCAAAAGGAAATGAAATATTCCTTTTAGGAATCCGTGATCAGATTATTCAAGATGCAATCAAGACAGGAAAATCAGTAATTGTCGCAGATACTAATCTATCTGCAAAACATGAAAGGCATATTGATACCTTGTCTCATGGACGTGCTGATCTTGAAATGGTATTTTTTGATGTTTCTGTAGAAACCTGTATTAAAAGGGACGGAGAAAGAACGCCAAGAGTTGGTAAAAAAGTTATTAGATCAATGGAGAATTTATTCAACGATCAAAAGAAATCATTATCGTCAAAGTCATTTAAAGTTCATGTGATAACTGAACAAGATCAAGAAATGGAGTTTTCTAGTTCAGTAGTTGCAAACACAGAAGAAAAATATATTCAAGATATTGAATTGCCACATTGTATTATATTTGATATCGATGGCACAGTCGCACTTATGAATGGAAAGCGTGGACCATATGATTGGCATAAGGTTTCAATGGACGACGTGAACGAACCAGTTGCTGGGATTGTTAAAATGGAATATGAATCTGAGGTTCCTGTTTTTGCAGTCTCAGGAAGAGATGGATCTTGTAGAGATCTTACTGAGAACTGGCTGACCGCCAATGGCATTCCTTTTGATGGACTGTTTATGCGTCCAGCAGGAGACAGTAGGAAAGATACTATTATTAAAAAAGAAATCTTTGAAAGAGAGTTCAAAGGAAAATATTATATTAAGTATATTTTGGATGATCGTGATTCTGTTGTTAAACAATATCGAGATATTGGTTTGACTTGTATCCAGGTTGCGCCGGGGTCATTTTAGTTGATTTAAATGGATATTCCAACGCTGTCTAAATTGATAAAAATTCAAGAAGATCAAATTTTGAATGCTTATCCTGCTGGCTCCCATGTTTACGGGACTAATAATGAATCCTCAGATGAGGATTATCTTATAGTTTCTGGAATAATAGAACAAAGACAAGATATGTTTTATAATGATAGGATCAATGTCGTCATTCATTCTGTTGGCAGTTGGAGAAAATCTCTTAAGGAACCTTCGATACTATCTCTTGAATGCATATTCCTTCCAAAAGAAATTAAACTAAAAGAAACTTTAATATCAACCAATTTCAATAACAAGCCAATTGATATTTGTAAATCTGCCCTGGAGACATCTTTAAGAGATTGGAATAAATCAAAAACAAAGTTTGAATCAGGACTGACAGAGCAAGGAAAGAAGAAAATATTTCATTCATTGAGAATTTTATTATTTGCTGAACAGATTATTCTTGATAAAACAATAAAAGATTATGGAGCAGCAAGCAAATATTGGTTGGATCTTTATACTGATCCGAGCGATGATTATGGTCACTATGCAGAAACCTGGGAATGGATCAAGGAGAGTTTAATTTTAAATTTGAAGAATATTTCAAAATAATGGAAACAGGTGGATTATATAAAGTTATTAGCCGACATATAGAATATGGATTACAGGGGTTGCCGTATCATCCATATTGTGATGCTAATAATGAACCAAGTGTTTGTAGCATTAAGTTTTTTTCATTAGATGAAGCACTTGTAATTTATCTTGGATGTATAAAATATGTTTATAATCCATACACTTATTGTAAAGTGTATTGTCCCACTAGTCCAGTAAAAATACTATGGATCAATTTACGTTATCATAGATTAGAAGAAATGTAAGGGAATGACATGATGTTTACTATTATTTTTATATGGTTTTATATTTTTTTTGGATTTTGTTGTAAAAATCTTCTTCTGTATTTTATTACATCAGATGATTATTCGTTAAGTGAAATAAATTCATTTGCTGCTGTGTGGTTTTTGGTTTTGATTTTTTGGATATTTTGGATCATGCCAAAAACAATAACATTTTTTATTTATAATTGGTTTGTGAAGCGAAAAAAAATCCTACAAGCTAGGTTATCAAATGTATGAATATGGAGACTTATATAAGATTGTTAGCCGTCACAAAGAACACGATCATATAAAAGCGTTTTTTCCATACAAAGAACCATTAATAAAAAGTATTTTCTTAGATTTCCCATTAGACAATGTATTGGGAATATATTTGGGAAATTCATTTGAAAAAAATAGTACTAGTATGTTTCATCAGTTATATTGTCCATCATTGAAACCTAATATAATCTGGATTATTGCAAACTATCATTGTTTAGAGGCAGTCTAACATGCAACTAAAACTTATTATTAGAATCACTAGGAGCCTTGTTAATGAACTTTAAAATTTTATACGGACCAACGTTCGTCCAACTTACTTGGATTCATTTAAAAGCTTCCTAGAGTGGTTCTTTGGTGGAGAAAGTTAATCATAGAGAAGATATTGGTTATGTTGGATAATTAATAATAGTACGAGGAGATTTAAGTGATTTATTTTAAAGAAATAAAAACAACAGAAATTAAGGTCTTATTATCAATTCTTTTAGATATTCCAGAAGACATGTGTGAAGTGAAAATGCCATATACTCGAAAAGAGTATGAATATGTTACATGTCTTGATTATTCTCCAGAGGAATGGGATGATATCTTTCAACAGAAAGAGAAAACTCCAAGGGATGCCCTATCAATTCTTTGTGGATTTGGAAAGATTTTTCCTGGTGACTATCTTGTTATAAATGATCAGCAATGAAAGATTATTTGAAAAGAGGTGATTTGTGCCTGTATGGAAAGAAGTATTATATTATTTTACTTGAAAGATTAAATTCAATGGAATGGAAAGTATATTTTGTAAAGACACATTATGTTAATTGTGTTTACGAGGAGAACCTAAAATATGTTAGCTGAGATAATAGATGCTGCTCAAAAACAAAAAACATTAAACATAGAAAAATATGTTGAAGATCTTATTTTAAATCAAAAAAAATATCCACAGTTTTTTGATAAATTTGCTACAGTAGTTGCCAAAGATCAAAAAAATGAAATTAGAATTTTAGTCTCACCAGATTACCTTTCAGTAGGTGAAGACTCTGAATATCTTAGAGTTTGTTTACTTCCAAAAACAGCTTCAAGAATTGCTACTGGAATGGATTGTATTCTTCCTCCATATTTTTGTGTTGATCTCATATGGAAACAAGCCAAGGTTCAATTAGAGCCATCTCCCTATTCTCCAAAACAAGGAGAACCAGCTAGAACTTCGTTTGCAGCTTCTGTAAAACATAATGAGAAAATACAAAATCAATTAAAGAATAGAACTGGTTTCATTCTTGGAGATCTTGTTACTGGTCATAAAAAAGATATTGTTTTAACAAATAGAGTTAAAGGAACAGATAAAGTTGCAATTTATGGTTGGCATAAAAAAGATGGTTCTGTAATCCAAGGATTAAATGCAACTGATCATGGTAATTTCTATTCAGATTATTCACATGGAACAAGATTGATAAAAAAACAATGTTTGGTTAATGGGGTTGGTGAAGATCTAATAAAAGTTTTACAAGAACCAGAATTAGCTGAATTGTTACTCGGCGCAAAAGTAAAGTTAGAGTTTTTAAGTTATTAATAGCTTTACTATTGTTTCAGATTATCGTATGATCCCATAATGGAATGTAAAACTATAAAAAATCCAAAACCAGGAGATTTATATAAAGTACGGTCTTATTATGCTGATGATCATACAGACGTGCATCCATATGATTGTTCTTATCCATATTATAAACCGCAAATTGGCTCAGAAACAACAAGATTTTTAGATAATTTGCTAGTTATTTATCTCTCTACAGAAGAAAACGATGATGAAGAAAGAGTATATCATCTTATATTTTCTCCAAAACATGGTTTAGTTTATATAGCTGAAAAATATCATTACTTTATTGATCATGAGGTTGTGAAAGAAGATGATTGAAGAAGTTGTTGAGATAGGGGATTTGTGTGAAATTAAAAATAATACCCCATCTCGTAGAGATTATTGGCATGGTTACACCACTTGTCCACCTTATGTAAAATTCAGAACTTTAGCACCAATAGAAAACGGATCTCTCTGTATTTTCATTAACTCTGTGACAGAGATTAGTCATTACGAAACTGGAACAATGCTACAGGTTTTTTCACCGAGGTATGGTATAATTTACTTGTCCAGATATTATCATAAGCTAATAAAATATCATGAATAACATTAAACCTGGAGATCTTTGCAAGATTATAACTACTGATCAAATAAATTATGATACATGGTTTGGTTACACTAAATGTGAAATTAATAAGTTATATCGAACTCCTATGCGTATTGATAATATTTTATGTATTTTTTTAGGAAAGCAATTTGAGAAATATGATTTTAGCAATCAAATGTTTGTTATTTTTTCGCCTCAATATGGTATAATATATCTGTCCAGTCTTTACCATAAGTTAATAGAATATGATGTGGCACCAGAATGATAGCTCTCAACTTTAAAGAAATTTCTGATATGATCCAAAACATTTTTTTATATCCTAAAATGTTTTGCTCTGGTGATGATAATGCTTTAAAACATTCATTTGATTCATTGATTTATGGTATGAATGTCTGTAGGGGCACTTCTTCATTTTTATTAAAATTACAAGCAATAGAAGTAAAAAAAAGAAAAGGTGGTTGCGTCGCTCTTGTTGGTATTGTCCAATCATTTGAAGAAATATTAGAAATTCATAAAAACATTGAAGAAAAATTATTAAAAGAGATTAAAAATAATGATTAAATCAGAAATTAAGCCTTATGATCTTTGTCTAATAACGCTTAACACAATAATAACAAAATACGAAACTTGGGTTGCTTACATGGACTCTAGTATTAATTTTTCTAATTCAAAACCTGTTTTAAACTTTTCTCATTGTATTATGTTAGAATACAATAAAAAAGATAATATTTTCTATGTGTTTTTGCCTGCATTTGGATTATGTTATCTTTCTGGAAGGTTTCACACCTTGGTTAAAATATCATGATAAGCATTAAACGAGGAGATCTTTGTCAGATAAAAAATGATAATTGGTGTCTTGGTACCTGTAGCGCCGATACAGAGTGGTTTGGTTACATAAAACCAGAAGATACTGAAGAAAATAGATCTTCGATTAAGGTAGAAAATGATTCTTTATGTTTATTTTTAAATGAATTTCAAAATAATACCTCTTATAGGTTTTTCTATGTTTTGCATCCAAAGCTTGGATGTATTTTTTTGTGCTCACATTTTCACAAATTGGTAAAATTTAATTGAATTTGCTATTAGCACGGATTATAAATAATATAAATTATTTGGTTGATATTCGGTAGTCCAGATGTTATGATTTGCCTATGAGTTCAATTAATCATGCAGTCGAAATGATCAAATCTATTTGTGGTTCACTTTTGAATTCCAAGTCAAATTGGGAAAGGCACAGATGCGCTAGGTGTCAATTACCACTTACGGATTATGCATCCGTAGTTAATGGAATAGGCCCAATCTGTGCGAATAAAAATACAGCATTGTTTGCAAAAACAATCAAAGCAAATTACGTGATGGTTTTGGCCTATTCCGATTCTGTTGATATTGCAAAACTGCCAAGCATTACAGTTCCAGTGTGGAATATTTTAAAAGATAATGTTATTCCTGCTATGAGTGCAGCGATGAAATCAAATCCAGATTTATATAACTTTTTTCATGATGGAAATGATACAAGAGGGTTTATTCGCATTATAGATTGGATTTTATCTTTCCCAGGTATTGATGGAACTACCAGGAAGAATCTTATCGAGATTGTAAGGCAACTTGGATATGTTGCAGTTGCTTCTGTCCTTGAAGGGAAAGCATCAACAGGTGAATCCAAAATTTGGTTCGATACTTCTGTTGGAATGCTTTGTTTGACTGGCTCAAGTTGCAAGCCAGGTTATGCTGCGATTAAGAAATTAAATGGCAGTACAGTTCCAAAGTATCGCGGAGACAAGACTCCTTATAGAGTTCCGGCAAAGTATCATGAAGAATTTCTGAGTGCTGCCATGACATATTGGCCTTGTTTTGAAGAAAAGGCAGAAGATGTTGTTGTAGAGGCATTGAATTGGCTTGCAACTCGGCCAGCAGAAATTATTGTAAATAATCCAACTAAATCTAGTAATAGTTTTGTTCGTTTTCTTGAAGCTAAAGATGGTGTCGAGTTCACCATGGTTTGGGAAAAAGATAGAACTTACAAGGTTGTAGCAGATATCAAAACAATTCCGTATAATCATAGAAAATATAAACCAAATACAAAATCCTGGTTTATTAGTGATAAATACAAGACAAGAGCAGAAGAAATTCTTAAACTACATTACGGAGAAGGAATGTGAAAAGTTACAATAGGCCAACTCAGGAATTAGAATACGGCTCTCTTTTGTTTTACAAAGATAATACTGAATATGGGCATCTTTGGAGGATATTAAATACTACACAAGTGCTATCTTTGATAAATGGTGATTGGCTTATATTCTGCGATCTTATAAAACATGATTGTTTGTTTCTAACAAAGTATGGATTAGTAGTAGAGGATAAAAGTCGCATTACATTGTTGTTGGCATCCGGTAGTTTAACATATACTGCAACAGAATGAAGTGTCAAAAATTAGAAATAGGTGAACTTTATTTTGTTGAAACGAGTGATGCAGGCACAGGTCTTCCATCTCTTATTTACACAAACAATGGAACAGATTTGTATGATTTAAATTATCGATACGACATCAAATGGGTAATCCCTGTCTCCTGGTTTAAGAAAAGAACACGAGTATTATCAATGTTAACAAATATGGGAATAATTTACACTTATCAAAACTTTATGCTTGTATCTAAAATTCGTCTTAACAAGGTTGAATAAAATTTATGAAACGAAGAATAAGTTTTGATGGTTATTGGGATTTAAATAAACCTCTAACAAAGGAATATATTAATGAATTTCTTAAGACAACCCATAAATCATTAGGTGATTGGGATTTAAATTCTGATAGAACCTTTATTGGGTGGAATGGTATAAAAAAATTTAATGATTTTATTCCTAGGATAAAAGAACGAATTAAATTTTGTTTTGAGCCTTGGGGATATCTTTTAAATGGTTCTATGTATTGGCAAGGCAAAGAAGATAAAGACAAAGGAAAAATTATTATAAAAGATAATATTATTGAAACCTATTATTTTTGATCAGAATATTCGTTGTTTCCAGTAAAAATTTTTGTTACAATTATTTAATATGAATAGTAATTGGATTTGTAGTATGGTAGCACCGCTACTTGTACCGCATATGTATTTTGAAAATCCTGATCATTATAGAGAAGTTCTTTTACTGCTTGCTGGAACTCTTTTTGGAGAATGGAATCCTGGAAATAGAAATCCAGTGATTTTAAATAGGTTAAAGACTACGGAATGCCTTTCAGGTCATATGTTGGGTCTTAGTGGCGAGGAAAGACTTTTAAGATTTAAACCATTGCTTGATGTTTATATGACATTAATGCGTGAGCATGTAGAAGAATCAATGAGAAGAATAGAAGAAAAAGTACGTTCATACTAATAGTGATGACACATGAAACTAAAAACAGGAGACTTAGTTAAGTTAACATATGGCGAAGGATATCATTCGCATCTTGCAAATCAAACATTATTTGGAATAGTGATTAAGAATCCTATTGGAGCAGCATATACTAATCGATGTCTTATTTTTACCAAAGGTGATTCTGTGATCTATGATATATGGAATAAAAACATAGAAGGATTTTCCATTGAAAAGATTAGTTGAGACTGTTATCATTCAAAAATGAAGCTATGCCCAAAAAATTGGCAATCATTTTGTATTTGCATGGCCAAAAAAGATCCTATCAAAAACAACTGTTGGACTCATAGTTTTGATGGGAAATGTGTTTGGTGTGGAAGATATAAACAGCAAAATAAAACATGCAGTTTGTGTGGTTACAAGGAACCAAAAAATGAATAAAATCAAAGAATTAATAAATCAATTAACAGAATTTTTTATGAATATTTATATGAGACTTTTAAGTTTTGGTAATACAAAGCTTCGTTATTCTTTGGTTTTTCCATTGATTATTACAATAGTTGGGATTTGTCATATCCCGCTTTTTATTTTTTCTGATTTAGATTCAAGGACAAAGTATGCTTCTTCTAATTTGTATATAATTTTTATTTCAAATTTTTGCATTGGAGCAGCTTTGGCAGCACTACTGGTTCCATACGGAATTCCAAGTGGTTTAACATTAGTTGTATCTTATTTTCTAAGTCTCATGCTGCATTCTTTGTTCTTTCCAAAAGAAGAAATCACAAAAGAAGAAATCAGTTGATATTCATTTCTGTAGATGATAACATATTTATATGTTGAGATCATTAATCAGTTCGACAGTAACACCATTAGAAGCTCCGTCCGTGCGTTCAAAAGAAAAACCAACTACTACCTCAAAAAAGAATTTATCACCTCCTAATGAGGCCCCTGTGCGTTATAGTACTGCATCAACAATTGATTCTCCAAAGAAGCGTGGAAGACCATCAAATGCTGAATTGGCTGAGAGAGCCAAGGCTACAAGGGATGCCGAGAACAGGTTGAAAGATTCTGTAGAGGAGGCAGCAAAAATCATTAAAGCTGACCCAACAGCCGCTGGTACATTGGAGACAGTTGCTTCGATGTCTCCAACAGGATTTTTCTTTAGATCTGGAAATCTTGTAAAGACTCAAAATGCTGCTGGCGAATGGCGAGACGGGATTGTAATCAGGCATCCAGTTGATATGCCAGATATGGTAAGGGTTCTTTGGGATAATGGAAATCAAGCATGGCATGCGGCCAAAAATCTTAGCTTCCTAAGGTGAAAAGTTTTCTAGAATCACCTTTAGAACTAATTCTATTTTTAACTGATTTTCCTATTAAACAGGGAAGAAATTCAAGAAAAAAAGATAGAGTTACACTTAATTCAAGAATTGCTATAGTAAAAGAATTTAGCAACCAATGTGCTAGATGCAAGAAGCCGGGTGGTTCTCTCTCAGAGAGAGATAAACTTACTATGGATCATGTGGTTCCAAAATCATTAGGTTCTTCCAACAGAAAAGAGAATCTAATTTTATTATGCGGAGAATGCAACAATAAAAAAGGAAATGATCTATTAAGATGGTTCAAGGATTTGGAGCCAGAAATTCAAAACCAATTGATGGATAAAATTAAAAAAGCATTGTCATTACATATTTTGTTAATTGAAAAATAATTGGTTGCAAGGATTTTGTGGATAGCTAAGTCTGAGTACTAGGAGTTTTTCTACAAATGGAAGTAAGACCCTTCAACCCATTCAATCCTATGATGGCAGCACTGACTAATTCAAAATGGATCTGTGAATATTGTAAAAACGTACATTCAGAATCCACAATGGATTGTTTGAGATGCGGTGCCAACAGACCAACAAATCCAACTGCTTTTACTGATAATAAAAATAATTTTGTGGAAGATAATTCTATTTTACCACCTGTTGAAACTACAACTGCGAATACGACTTCCAAACCAAAATTGGTAGATCGAATTAAAAATATGGGAGAATATTTAAAACAAGAAGAGTGAGAATTAAACATAATGGTCACTGACAAAGATATTCATCAATCAATACAAAATCTAGCAGAAGAAGTCAGAGACAATCATGAAGAACTAACAAAGAAGCTCTCTAAAATAGAGGAAAAACTTGATAAAGCAATAAAAAAGCTTTTTGAAGTTGACAAAACAACTGCCGAAACAAATAATATTTTGACAAGCTTTAGTGACGCAGCCTAGTTTCTTTCTTAACCATTCCGTGACATAATGAATCAATTAAATGTCACAAAAAACTCCAAATAGGTTCACGGGATTACACAGCCATTCATTATCTATAGGAGACTCGATTGGCTATCCACAAGAGCATATTGATTTTGCATTGTCGAATGGATCTGATTCTTTGGCATTGACAGATCACGGGCATCAAAATGGAATTCCATTTCAGCAGATAAAAGTAAAAGACCTAAAGAAAAAAGGGATAGCCTTCAAAGCCATTCCTGGGATTGAAGCGTATTTTATTGATTCATTAGATGATTGGAGAAAACTTCATGCAGAGGCAAAGGCTTCTGGATCTTTGGCTCCAAAAAGAAAAAAAACTATAAAATCTGAATTAGAATTAATTGGGAATGAGTTGGCTTCAACTGAATCTGAACTTGATGAATTAAATGTTAAAAAGGATGAAAATGAGGAATCTGGAACCGTAATAGAAGATGAAGCTGAATCTAAAGTTTCAAAATGGTTTAATCCTTTGTTTCAAAGAAACCATTTAGTATTACTTCCAAAGAACTCTGCTGGAATTAAAAGTTTATTCAGGTTAACATCTGAATCTTATATTAATGGATTCTATCGTTATCCAAGAATGGATTTTAAATCATTAGCCGCCAATACTAATGGGAATGTGATAGGATTATCGGCGTGTATTGGCGGAACTGCCAGCAAAATAATTTATGAAGAGCTTACTGGATATGAAAATCTTAAAGATTTGGGACCAGAAACCACCCATGATTTTGAAAAAGTTCAAAAAAGATTAAAGGAATATTCTGAGAAATTTCTTGAGGCTTTAGGCCCAGAAAACTATTTCTTGGAATTACAATTTAATCGGCTACCGATTCAGTCGCTTGTTAATCTTCATATCCTTGAATGTTCCAGAAGAACTGGGATAAAAATTGTAGCGACAGCCGATGCTCATTATTCTAATCCAGTTCATTGGAGAGAAAGAGAAATTTACAAAGCAATGGCTTGGTCTTCAAAGACCAAAGGAACCTTTGATGTAAATCTACTTCCAAAAACCATTGATGAACTAAAGTGTGAGTTATATCCAAAAAACCATATTCAAATGTGGGAAAGTTACCTTAGATATTCAGAACCTTATAAAGAATATTTTGAGAAATATAACGATGAGGTTTGTGAAGCCATTGAAAGAACTCACGATATAGCTCATCAAATGATAGGTGAATTAGAGTTTGATAAATCCATCAAACTTCCTGTGCTATCTCAAATTTCTGATTTATCTACAGATAAATTAAAAGTTCTAATTGATTCAAAAAAGGGGGATGAAACTAAAGCAGCTTTTACTGAATTAGTTCGCAAAGCTATAGATGGATTAATTTGGAGAAAAAGAGATAAAAACGAAGAATATATTGAAAGGCTTCAATATGAATTGGATACTGTTAAAGAGTTAAAGTTAGCAAAATATTTTTTAACTTATTATAAAATTGCTGAATTAATTTCTAGTGAAATGTTAATGGGTGCTGGAAGAGGTTCTGCTGCTGGATCGCTGTTAGCTTATTGTTTGAATATTACTCAAGTAGATCCAATAAGATTTAATTTATTATTTTCCAGATTTTTAAGCAAGAAAAAACTATCTATGGCTGACATAGATAGTGATAGTGCAGATAGAGAGCATGCTATTGAAATTTTATCAGAATATTTTGGCAGAGAGAATGTAATTGCAGTTTCAAATTTTAATCAGTTGCAATTAAGATCTTTGATCAAAGATGTAGCAAAATTACATGGAGTGCCATTTGAAGAAATCAATCCATTAACCTCCAGAATTGAAGTTGAGGTGTTGGCCTCCAAAAAATCAGAACCTGGATTTGATAAAGCTGTATGGGTTCTTACTTTTGAAGATGCCATGGAGTATTCTCCAACTTTTAAACAGCTATTAGAAAAATATCCGGAATTTCAAACTACAATAAAAGTTTTGTTCAAACAAATAAAAAGTACATCTAGGCATGCTGGTGGCGTAATTTTGGCTTCAAATACGAAGGAGGCAATGCCAATAATTGCCTCTGGTGGTCAGTTACAAACTCCATGGGCTGAGGGTCTGAACAATAGGCATTTAGAAGAATTTGGATTACTCAAGTTTGATATTCTTGGGTTAGGCACTCTTAAAATGTTTGAGGAATGTACGAGAAAAATTTTAATAAAAACTGGAAATAAAAATCCAAGTTTTCCAGAAATAAAAAAATGGTTTTTTGAACATCTTCATCCAGACAATAATCCAATGACTGATGAGAAGGTTTACAAACATGTGTTTTGGGAAGGACATTTTTCTGGTACGTTTCAATTTGTACAAAAAAACACACAAGAATTCATGAGACAAATGAAGCCAAAAAATATTATTGATATTGCAATAGCTACAAGTGTGTTTAGACCTGGCCCTTTGGGCTTAGGTGTGGATAAACAGTTTTTGAAAAATAGATCAAAACCTGAATTAGTTGTTTATCAACATCCATTGCTCAAAGAAGTGTATAATGAAACTTCTGGGCTCCTTGTATTTCAAGAACAATTGTTAATGATTTATCATAAACTTGCTGGAGTCCCATTAGATGAATGCGACGGAGTAAGAAAATCCTTCACAAAGAAAAATATTAGCGAAAAAGATAAAGCAGCAGCAGAAAGAGATGTTTTGCAGTTAGAATTCGTTAAAAAATGTGAAGAAGTTAATGGGATAGATTCTAAAACTTCATCAGAAATTTTTCATAATATGAAGTCGTTGGTGGCATATAGTTTCGTAAAAGCTCATGCAGTCTCTTATGCTATTGCAACTTTTCAATGTGCATATTTTCTTACATATTATCCAGATGAATGGATAACAACATATCTTGACTATTGCACAGAAAGCAAGGGATCTTCTACAAACCAAGAAGATCCAAAAGCAGTAGCTATAAAAGAAGCAAAAAAACTGGGATACAAAATCTCTAAACCAGATATTAACAATTCTTCTTATGGATTTGCCATTCATCCAACGCAACAGAAGAATCTAGTTCCAGGATTTTCTTCTTTAAAATATGTTGGTAAAACTGTTTTATGGGAACTGAAACAAAACAAACCATATAAAACAGCAGAGGATCTCTTGATCAATGAAAATGGAACTTGGAGACATTCCAAATTCAACAAGAGAGCTCTATCCACACTTATTTCACTCGAAGCACTTGACTCAATGGATCTAGTTGGGATAGAAAAAACATTTAGCAACTATAAGCAAATGCACCATGTCTTGATAGAAAACTATGATCTTCTAAAAAGAACTTCTGCTAGAAAGAAAAATAATAATGTTAGAGAGTTGATGAAAAATCTTATTGAAGAATCAAAGGATATGCCTGATTGGACTCCAGAAGAAAAAATGCTAACTCAACAAGAGTTAGCAGGCTCTGTTGATTTCTCTCTTATAGTTCCAGATGATATACAAGAAGCACTTGATAAAGAAGGGATTATTCCAATTGATGAATGGATTCCTGATAGTAAATGTTGGGCAGCAGTATCATCAGCAGCATTAGCAACAACCAAAACAGGTAAACCTTATTTGAAACTGAAATTGTTTGGCGAATCAATGCGGGAACATATGTGTATGATATGGAATTATAAAGGAACCGGCAAAGGTTTAAAACAAAATGATATAATCGTAGCTGAGTTCACTGGGAAAACAGATTTTGGATTCAGTACATTTCCAAATAAGATTCATAAGCTCAATAAAGATCAATGGATCAAATAACTGTTTCGAACATTAATATTTAAACATAACAAGGTCTTATGGAATTAAAACTAGATACCAAAACAGCACAACATATCCGCTCACAATTAAAGCCAATTATTGGCTCTATTAGAGAAGGAGCAATAAAAGCATTAAATGAAGTTGCAACTATTCTTTCTCCAAGAGCATTCAATCTAAAAACAGAATATCTTTCTGGTATTACAAAGGAACTTCATTTTGGTCAATATAAAAATCATATTGATTCACATAATAAAATTTCTTCTAGAATTGATGCAATGGATAAAGCAGGAATTGAAAATTCATCAAACTCAGATTATAGAAATCTCAAGCTTGATGAACAATATAATCTGAATGGGGTGAAGTTGCATGAACTTTACTTCACAAACATCTCAGATCTTCATTCTGAGATAAGAATGGATTCAGTTCCTTTTCTTAGAATTGCCAAAGAATGGGGCAACTTTGATAAATGGCAACTAGATTTCATTGCTTCTGCTATGAGTGCAAGAGAAGGATGGGTTTTGTTATATTTTGATCCTTTTAAACAAAAATATTTTAATACCTTTTTAGAATCACATACAACCAATGTTCCAATGATGGGGATTCCAGTATTAGTTTTGGACATGCATCACCATGCATGGTTTAAAGATTATCCAGGAGACAGAAGAAACTATATCAATGCAATGATGTTAGAGATTAATTGGGCAGTTGTTGAGGCAAGAATGATTATTGCTGAAATGTGTAACCTTAATAAACTCTTTATGATAGAACCAGTAAGTGCTGCTGTCGAACCAAAAACAATAGCACTTATGCCATCTAGAGAGCCTCCGATTGGACAAGATAGAATCGTTTCAAAGCAGTTGGTATGAAAATGAAAAATAAACCAAGAATAAAAGTTATGAGTTGGGTAAATGAAGAATATAAACAAAAGAATCCTTGGCTTGGAAATTTTACAAAAATAAAACTTTTTGAACAAGAAACTGTTTTTGAACCTATACAGGTTATTTCTCCGCAAACAACTGAACAACCTCAAGGAATTTCTCTTGATCAAAAAGTTGATAGTTTATTCATTCAATATGAAAAGGAAGCCTCGCTTCTTGGGAGAGAATTATCAAGTGAGCCAATGATGGTTCAAGAAGAGTTTTATAAAGCCTTTAAAAATCTGAAAACATTTTTATTCGAAGCAGACGATCCTATGGCAGCAGGAGCCCCACCAGATCCCGTAGGAGGCGCAGCAGGAGCCCCAGATCCAGGCGGAGCAGATTCGGGCATGCCAGATATGGGAGCTCCTCCGGGGGCTGGCGGAGAAGCTACAGATGCGCCTGAGATTCCTACACCAAAAATTGATATTAATACATTTGCTTCATTAACAGCAAGGCTTATAATGAATATTGATACTTTATTAGATCCAAAAACAACCATATTGAGAAGAGCACAAACCTATATTGCAAAAAACTATAACAACACTGTTGCAAGAGAACTAATGACAAAACTTGATTTGCAATATGGTATAAGTGCAAGAGACAAAGAAGACAAGAGCAGGGATTATGGATCAGCTCCAATTGCAGATGGAGCAGCAGCAGATGGACCTTCGGGTAGTTGAATATGTTTTAGAAAGAAGGAATTCATAATATGTTAAAATTAAAAAAAACTTTGGATTGGTTAAAGGACATGACAGATTTTAACATGGATACGGAAAAAGGAGAGGAATTGATTACGATGCCAACTGATGAAAATGAAAAACTTTTTAAGGAAGTAACAGAAAAAATGAAAGGAACAGAACTTTCTGCTCTGTCTCGCAGAATCAAATCATTAGAGGATGTAATGTTTTTAGTAGTTAAAAGACTAGAAGACATTAATAATAATATAAAAATACAACAAGAGATATCATCATATATGGCTTCTATTATGGATGGAAGCCTTGAACATCAATGTGAGACAGATGATGAAGATGATGAAAAAATAGAGGAACCTTGTGATCATAACCACGAGGAAGATGAAAATCTAGATTTTGAAGAAGAATTATTCAAAACTCCAGGTCATGTCACGCCAAATAAAAAATTAAATCTTAACTGAACCTATGAATACATTACAAACAATAAAAAAACATTTATTAATCATTGCATCTTATATTAAAAACTATTGGTGGGTAGTCGTTTTTGGAGGTGTCTCAATTTGGATTATACTATTTGCAAAAAATAAAGCTGAGCTTCTTGAGCAACTAACAGAGGAAAGAGAAACAATCAGTTTAAGACACAGACAAGAGATAGAACAGCTAAACAGAATTCATGCAAATGATGTAGCGGAACGAGTAAGAATTGAAAGTGAATATAGAGCTACAATTGTAAGAATAAATCAGACTCATTCAGAAGCTTTGGATAATCTTTCAAAAATAAAAAAACAAGAGCTAAGAGATATTATTGCAGAAACAAACAACAATCCAGAGTTAATGGCAGCCAGAGTTAATTCACTTTTTGGTTTTCAAGTTTTACCCTCTAATAACACAAATATTAACTAATAATTTTATGAATAATAAACCATTTAAAGCAATATTTTTAATACTGTTAATATTAAATATTTTATCATGCTCTAGTCTGCAACGTCTTCCACATAGAACACCAAACAACTACTCTGATGCTTCCTTAATAGTACCTGATGTTGACCTATCTGCATATAGAGTAATCTTACCATCTGTTTCCGATGCATCTGTAAGATTTTCTGATGATGCTGGAGAAATTATAGCTCCACTTAGATCTGGGCAACCAGCACCATTTGCTGGTGTATTATTCAATGGACCAGCAGTTGCAAGAGTAGAGGTAGAATTCAGGGGTCAAAGGGAACAATGTAGGATTAATAGTCAAGCTGATCTTGATAGAATGGCAGCTAGATCAATAGCAGATATTGCTCTTTTGCAAACGACAATTAATACTTTAACAGAAACATATCTTCTGAGATTAAGAACTCAGGAAGCAGAGTTAAATCAAGTTTATAACTTGACGAGGATTAATACTCCAACTAGTCCTTGGTTATATGTTGGTTTAGGTGTTGGAGGATTTGCTTTAGGGCTTCTGACTAGTTTATTGATATATGTCGGCATTGGAAGATTATTTCTAATCATTATGCTCCTAAACTTTTTCTTTGGGAAAAAAGAAAAGAATTCATTAAAAAATTTCCTGGAGTACGTTTTGTACTTCATACAAAAAATAAAGCACCAAATTATGTATTCAAAATTCATTTAGATCATAATGATTTCGATAGCATTTCTCAGGAAATGAATAAATTTACTAAAATATTCTACAATGTTATTGTGAACTATTCATTCAAAATATTAAAACCTCCAAAAAAGAAGAGAATATACAAATACAAGAAAGTAAAACATAAAAAGGAAAGACGAAAAGGAAAAGTATTTGGTAAAATAGTAGCTCCAGATGGAATGATTTATAGAGTAAAAAATCTTTTAAAATTTTGTGAAACCCACAATTTAAGAACTTCTGGAATTTGGGAATTGTTTTCTGGTAAATTAAAATCTCATAGAGGCTGGAAACTTCCTGTAAACCAACCTAATGAACGTATTTGTGGTTTCGTACTATCTCCACATAATAGGAGATATAAGATAGGAAATATACGCAGATTTTGTAAAGATCACAATCTTACAGCCTCAAGTGTATGCAGATTACTTTCAGGTAAATTAAAATCTCATAGAGGGTGGAAAAAATCAGAAAAGAGAATTCATTCTTGAAGAAATCATTCTGTTTCCTTCTAGTTAAAGTTAGAAGGAAACAGATATGTTTATGTTAAAAAACTCGGATGGAAAAAAATCCTTTTCATTCACAATGGTCGCAATAGGATTTTCAATTGTTTCATTATGGTTATTGGTTTCAATAGTTGCCAAAATTGGTCACGTAGATATTAGAGCATTCAGTGGAAGTGAGGCTTCCTTGTATCTAGCGCCGCTCCTGGCGCTATATTATGGAAGAAGGAACACAGAAGCTGCTTCTAAGGATTCAAAGACTCCAGATTTGCAACCTCCTTCTGACTCAGCATCTTCCACCCAGTCGTAGATTTTCTTTTTCCATTAATCATTATAATGTTGACTTTTCTCTAATAATTTTTTATGATGAAGAAATCTTGATTTAAAATTTATAGTTGATCCGATGTAGAATTTGTTGTTATCTATGTTTGTGATCTTGTATACTCCGCTGAGTTCTTTATGTTGTTTTTCTATTAATAATTTCATCTGCATAATCCTACTTAATGATAATAGGCTAGTTTGCGAATTATGTTTCTAAATTATAATCAAGAGAATTTAGTTGATAATCGTCCAGAAATCGGGTAATCTTCAGGGAACAAAATATGAATATGAATATTGTGATTGATCCAAAACTTAGAACCAAAATTCAAGAGATGGTAAGTAAAGAAGTCAAAAAGCATCTTAATGAAGCAAAGTATGATGAACTTTTAGATTCATTTAGTGAAGATGAAAAAAAAGAGTTTGGTAAATGGATGAAAAGGGAGGGCTCTAAACGAGTTACGTCCACAGATATTCCATCTGAGATTTCAGACGGAGAGGTTATAAAATACATCGAACAAAATTCAAATGAATTTAAGTTGTCTCCAGTTGAATATATCGAGCAATTTTTAAGAAGAAACCAAATAAGTAAATCATTAGGCTCTGCGGAAACGGAAGTAGATGATGATTTAGATGCAATTGCTGCTGCGAAGGATGCTGGAGAAGTTGTAACAGCAAAAAAACGCGGAAGACCATCGACAAAAAATACCGATGAAGAAGATGATGGTTGCGGTAAGTCCGGCGATGTACCTCTTCATGAAATTGCAGCTATTTTGGGCGTCACAACTGAGGGGGCCAGACAGATTGTAAGAAAAGCTTGCGAAGTTTTGAAGATAAGAGTTGCACATATCAATGAAGACCCAGAAGAATTTGCTGAGATCATTGATGAAGCTCTGGACAAGTATGTTCTATTACTGCAAAAGGTTGGTGAAATGGATGCAGAGGGTGGAGAAGATGGGGATTCTGCTGCTGCTATTTTTAGTGATTTATTTGTTGCTGAAAGAATAAGTTCAGTCGAACCATCCGATAACGAGAAAATTATTATTCAACATCTTGCAGAGCTTGCAGCAGATGGAGAAACTGGCCATGTTGAATCTCTTGTATTGAAAGATTTTAGTAAAAAAAGCAGTGTTTTAATGACATTTCAAGATTTTATTGCAAGAAATATGAAAAAAAGAGATGTTGATTTGGGTCTTGTTAAAAAAAGAGGAAGACCGCCTGGATCTACTAAAAAAACAGAGACAGATGAAGATTAATCCCACCAAATAGATTTGTTATCCAGTTCAAAAAAAATATTAAAGGAATTAAATTATTATATGTTGACAGCAACTGGTTCTGCTTCACGGACTATTAGTGAGCAGTATTTGGCGGTTGACAAGCATCATTCGATTATATCTTTAGAATTTCAAACAAATGATACAGCTCAAGAATTTATTTTAAATCTTCTTAGAAACCATCATGCTTATTCCTCTGAATATTTTATGGAAATTAGATATATTGATCTTTTGCACTTAGAGGTAGATTTGTTTTTTTCTATAGAAGAGATTGGAAAAAAAATAACTAAAGATATCAAGGAAGAGTATGATGAATTTAGAAGAGCAAATAATAAACACTGGTGGAAGCGATTTTTTGATTAGTGAAGAAGCTAAAATAGAAATTGATCCAACTTCCATAATAGAAGATATGAAACCACCAAGTCCAACACAATATTCAGTAACCAATCTGAATGCAAGAAGCTGTAAAATCTCATTGGTGTTTGATGAAAAAAATACTCCTTATGAACTCATGGGTTTAATTTCATCTTATTCAATTTCCCGTGTTGAAGATAAGTTTTTTAGAAGAGATTATTCTTTTGACATATTACAAAGAGTAGCTTTAGAACTTGTAAAAATTTCTCCAAAGATATTAATTGCCAATATAGATAATACTGTTAATGCGAGAATTATAGATTTTAATGTTTCGATAGGTGAAGGTAAATTAGCAAAACTGCAACTAAAACTTGGTCCCGAGTACTAGCCGCACTAAAGACTATTTATTATTGGAGTTTGTAATAAATGAGATCTCAAGTACTTGCGTTATGTCTTTTTGAAGGATTCAAAATGATTGTTGAAGCTGATGCTGCACAGCCTCCAGTAGCACAACCGGCTGCTGTTCCACCAGCAACTCAACCAGTTGATGCACCACAACCATTAGGAGGAGATACTGGAGCTCCTATAGGTGTTGATGGAGCTCCATTGACTGTTGAATCCATGGTTGATAGATTGAATGTCATTCGTGGAGGAAAGTCATTTTCTGATCCAGAGGTATTTGGAAGAATGACTACTCTCTGGAAAAGTCTTTCAAGTGAAATAAAAATAAATCTTGATAAGATCTTAACTGAAATTGGGAAGGTCGTAATCAATTCTCCAAATGCATCAGAGCCACAGGTTATGGAGCAGCCACAACCATCACAAGCACAGCAACCTCCGATGAGTCAAGGTCAGCCACAACCTCAAAGTGCTCCACCAGCCCAAACGCCACTTCAAGAAGCTTTTGAGTTAATGCTTTTAGAAAAGAAAAACAAAGATCAAATAATTCTTATTGATGGAAAAGAAGTAATGTTTGGATCTGATGATCATGTCGCGGATTTGGAAAGGACTCTTTCTGGTCTTGATAGAGTTCGCAATTGTTTTGCTAGAGGAAGTGCTAACAGACACAGGTATTCCCAGGCTCTTGGACACTTAAAAAAATTAGTTCAAACCTTAAAACCTAATGATACAGATCAATAATAGATGTAGTTTTAATAATATCATAGTATAATAGTATTATGGAATATAAGGTCGGATCATATTATAGAGTTTTTCTTCCAAAAGAAATCCCCTACTGTCCCTGTTATCCGAACATTAAAGCTGAGAAAAAACATCTTACTTTAGAACTAAAGAATGAGGAAATTGTAAAAGTTACTCGTTCAAATTTTGAGATAGTTGAAAACTCATTTTCCTTAGTAGTTGAAAACTCAGAAGGATGTGAGGTTATTGTTAGTGTATCAGTAGCTGATTCATTTTTTATTCCTATTTTTATGAAAAAAAGGAAAAGATAATATGGAAGATAATGAACTAGAATTATTGAATGATTTAGTTTTTATTGAATGGTTGGGGCAACATCGAATTGATTGGATAAAAGATACTGAGGCTAGTTATCAAGAATTGAATGAAGAGCCATTACAATTTGAGGTTTATTAACCAACAGCAGAAATTAATACCTTTGAGGTCTTTGACCAGTTTGCATGAATCCTTGAAGGGGAAATTTGCTAGCAATTCAGAGAAATTGGTCCCTTGCACTGTAGGAAAAGTGTGGTTAAAGCCAATCGGATTCCATCACCTATTGGTACCAATGGATGCGCTGCCTAATATTATGTAATATTTTCCTAAATCAATTATTTTATATAGTATTTGGATCTCCGGTGGAATGCGTCAAGTTCCACCACTTTTTAATTTTTTCGATAATATCAATCAACTAAAATTCTACTATGGTCTTTGATCCATTATCAAAAAAACACAGCATATGGAAAGAAGTTGCAATTGCAACTCTGCCTGGGCTATTAGCAATTATTCTCCAGAAACTTCTTGAAGAAGCCTTTGAATATCTGAAACGATCAAATTGCGAATGCAAAGATGAAGATGAAGAACCGACAGAAGAAACTAAAAATGACAATAAAAAAAAGAACTGATCGTGGGAATTGGATTCAAACATTCACAGGAAAAAGATTCTATCCATTAGCTCCATTACCAGAAGATATTTGCATTGAAGATATCGCCCACTCATTATCTAATAAATGTAGATTTACTGGACATGTTACTGAATATTATTCAGTAGCTCAACATTCTGTTTTGGTGTCAAGAGCAGTTCCACAAGAGGATAGGTTGTGGGGATTGATGCACGACGCCTCAGAAGCTTATCTAGCGGATTTAGCAAAACCAACAAAGGTTCTTCCAGAGTTTAAGTTCTTTGTTGAGATTGAGGATAGGATTCAGTTGGTTGTATGTGAAAAATTTGGTTTATCTCCTATTCAGCCTCCATCAACTCATCTAGCAGATAAAAGAGCATTGATGGCAGAAAAAAGAGATCTAATGATTCATATACCAGAATCGGAATGGCAGATTCAGCATCCTGGCGTTATACCTCTTGAAGAAAAAATTGTTTCTATGTTGCCACAGGAAGCAGAACAGTTTTTTTTAAATGAGTTCAAAAAACTTACAGAATTTCATTGATAATCTATTCCCATTGTATTAACATCTCCTTATGGCCACTACTAATATAACTTATGAGCAGGCTCTTGAAAGGCATCCAATTGAGACTGTAAAAGTGATCAATAGAATTCGTCATGGTAAATCAAAGGACAGGGATATGGCTGCTCAAGATATGAGGTGGTCCTATTTCTGGTATGTTTCTGTAATAGATGGTTCAATATCAGCATCGGATTTCTTTTCTTGTAAACAGCGTGAACCATCAGTGCTGACATATTACATTCGTTTGATGGCAAATTGCAATAGAGGTTATGCTATGGAAGATTTAGATATAAGTCAACCAGAAATTTTTAAAATGATATCATGAAGATGGAATTATTAAAAATAGGTTCTTTGTATAGAATTCATGATAATATTGTCGGAATTTATATTAAGCCACTTGGCGGTCCTAATAGTTTTAATTGGAATTATCATGCTTTTCTTGTTGATGGAGAAACAAGGGAATATTTGTTTCAATCATTGCCAATTCTTGAAAGATTATCATGAGATTCTACATGACAAAAAGTGATTTGGATATAGGTTCTCTATATCAATTTAATTCTGTGGTTGGGATATTTCTTGGTACTGAAGAAACGGGATATCATTCGAATTTTATTACGCACAATTTTCTTATAAGTGGTAAAATAGTAAGATATAATGCAGCGGAATTCTTCTCTGTTTACATTAATATAAAAAAATTATCATGAAATCAAACGAACTCGAAATAGGATCTTTATATCAATTAAATCCAGAAGGATTGATTGGTTTGTATCTTGGAGAAGAACAGGAGCATAGAAAAGTATTTAATAGATTAGGTACTCGTATCTATAAAAAATTTCTTATAAATGGAAATATAGAATATTTTTTTTCGCATGGACTGAAAGGAAAGAAGATTTCATGAAACTTGAAGAACTTGAAATAGGTTCTCTGTATAAACTTAATTCTGTGGTGACAGGTATCTTTTATGGTTTTCAAACTTATGAAATCCTCAATCCAGAATCTACATCCGATATACCTTTTATAAGAAAGAGTCCTATCTTTCTTATAAAAGGTATGAAGTTGATTCTTTCTCTTACAAATCCATGGCATTTAAATGGTGAAATTGCTGATATTGTAAAAATATCATGAATATAGATGAATTAGAAGTGGGATCGCTTTATGACTTCTGTTTTGGTATAAAAAATAATAAATTTTACAAAAATAAAATTGGTCTGTATCTTGGTACAAGTAAAAGTAAAAGTGGTGTAATATTTTATATTTTTTTAATACAAGGGAAAATCGAATCATTGCACTATTGGTATGATAATCTTGATCAACTAGAAAATATGAAAAAGTTATCATGAAACAAGAGGATTTAGAAATAGGATCTTTATATAAATTTCATACAACAGATGAAATTGGAATTTTTCTTGGCATAAATCTAAAATTGAATCATTATAAAGCTTATGGTGATGTGCATGTCCCATATTATTTATTTCTCATTAAAGGCACAATTATCAGTTTGCATGCAATGGATTTAGAAGATATCGTAGAGGAAGTAGAAAAGATATCGTAATAATGCAAAATTTAGAAATAGGTTCTTTGTATAAAGTTTATCACGCTGTTTTGTTCCCTGTTGGTTATATTGGGTTATTTCTTGGATATTGTGATACAGATAACTTTTATATTTCTGATCGTGGCTTGCAATTTCTTATAAATGGAAATATAGAAATATTTTCTTATAACAATTATTCTTTAAAGGTAGAAAAGATATCATGAATTCAAACGAACTTAAAATTGGTGATTTATATCAATTCAACGAGGAAGCTGTTGGAATTTATTTTGGTCCATTTCATGATTTGGAATATCATGGCGAGTGGCACGATTTCTTTATCGAAGGAAGAATAGTGCATTTGTACGCAACAAATTTTGGGGAAATAGGAGATATTAGGAGAATATCATGAAACCATTACAACACGCTAAAATTTCTGCCAAAAGACATGGAGGCAAATGGGAAGATTATGCAGATCTGCATAATTTTTTTGATCTTACTAAAGCCCATGTTGCTGATATGAGGCACAGAGCAATTCTCCATAATTCATTTGGGATTCAATTGCTTGCCTTGACTTACGGAGAAGTAAGAATGAATTCAGATGGAAAAGAATATTCTGTAAGAGATATAGGTGAAGAGCATGTTCTTCAAGATCTTGGAACCATTCCTAGTTTAGCTGAAGTAATCAACGCTATTGGAACAGAGCATTTAAAATGGCTAGGAGGCCCAGCAGTCAACAAAAGAATTATTTCTTGGGAAGACCTTGATAAAAAATTTGAAGCTGCTAATGAGGCTCCTGTGCAATCTGATGACATGGACAATATTGCAGTTATGGTGCCAGAGCCGACCATTAAAGAAATAAAAAGAGAAATTCAAGAAGATGACTTTATTGATGGTGGTGGCGCAGAATATAGAAGAAAAGCAATGACAGCTAGTATAAATCGGCAACTAGAAAGAGATAAAGAAATTGTTGATAAAGCTATAGAACAGTTTGAATCCGAATTTGTTTTGTCTTCTGCTTGGAAAAATAAAGAACAAAGGAATCCTGATGGACTTTCCGAAGATGAAGAACCAGAGGATAATCTGCCATCTTCAAAAGTACTTTCAATGTTTCAAGATTAATTGGTAATAATATGGAAAAAAAATCATTAATAGAATTAATGGATGAAGTTAAACAAACATCCAAAACTAAACTTTTAGAGACATGGTTTAAAGAATTGTTTGAAGAATGTCCAGAAGCACACTTCTTTTTTTGGAGTCAATATACAGACAACTTCAATGATGGAGAACAATGTGAATTTCATCTTCAAGGAGGAATAGCCGCCGCAACAAAATCAAAAAAAGATATAACGACAGAAAAAGAAATAGAGAATGCATTCAGGTTTTATTATGAGGTAGCAGAAGGCGGAGAATACAAAAAAGATACTGTAGAATATTTTTTTGCTGATCATGTTGATGGAAAAGCTTATGATTTATTTAGACTAGTTTTTGGTGATCATGTAAAAATAGCTGTATTTCGCGACAAAGTTGTTATAATGGATTACAATGATCATAACTAAATGGGAAAATATTAGAATATGTATGTAATATTTGATACTGAGACATCTGGTTTAGATCCAGATTTATATCAGTTACTAACAGCAGGATTTATTTTACTTGATAAAGATCTTAATATTCTCGCAAAGAGAGAATGGAAATTTCAATATCCAAAATATGTTACTGATCCAGAAGCAATGAAAATCAATAAAATTGATATCAATCGACATCATATACAAGCCGATGATTCAAAACAATGTTTGTTAGAAATTAATGAAACACTTAGATTCTATATGACAGAACAGAAACTAGAGTCTTGGATTGTTATCGGTCATGGAGTAAGTTTCGATATTAATTTCTTAAAAAGAACAGAAACTAAAGTAGGACTTGATAAAAACTGTTTGGTTTCTGCATTGTTTAATAGACGTGTTATCGATACTCAATCAAATGCAATGATGTTTGATATGATGCATTTTTTACCAAAAAATATAAATTGTAGTTTAGTTTCACAAGCTGCTTGGGTTGGATGTCAAGATATTGACTCCAAAAAACATACTGCTTTAGGGGATTGTGAATTGATCTTAGAAGTTCTTAAAACTCAAATAAATGTTATTCAAAAAGGAAAAAAATAATGAAACCACAAGAAAATAAATTAAATAAATTAAAATCTCTTAAAAAAGAATACGATAAGCAGGTCAACTCTATTACAAAAGAAACATTCAAAAAGCAATTGCAAAATCTGTTTATAGCATATCCAGACTTATTGCTTATTGAGATTAAATGTTATACTCCTGGTTTCAATGATGGTGATCCATGTAGTTTCACAGTTAGTTTTGATTCAACAGAATCTATATGGTTTAATTATAATTCTTATCCTGAATTTGTAAAAGAATCATTTATGTCATTATTGGAAGAGAATCCATCACTAAAGGATGATCCGTTGAATCTAATAAAAGAAGCTATAAGTGATCATTTATATGTTAGTTTTTATTTAGATCCAGCAGAGTGTTTAAAGCTTTCCAAAGAAGATAAACATAAATTAAAATTAATACAAAAATGTCAAAAAGAAGTTGCTAAAGTTATCCACGGAATTCCAGATGAAGTTTTTGAATCTGTATTTGGTGATTATGTAAAAATTCTATTCACAAAAAATAAAATAGAAGTAAATGAATATGACTGTGGATACTAAAATCAATCCATTACCACATATCAAACCAAAATATGCCTCATCAGTTCTTATCCAAAGAAAATCTGACGGATATGTTCTTGGAGTATCAAGAAAGCATGATCCTGAGGATATTGGTACCCCAGGTGGAAAATTAGATGTTGGGGAAAATTTTGTGGATGCAGCCGTCAGAGAAACATTTGAAGAGACAGGAATAACAATTGTTTCATTAGAATATCTTTTTGATGATTATTGTGGAGATTCATCTAAAAATGATGTGATGTATTATACTGTTGCATTCAAAGTGATAGATTGGACTGGAGAACCATATTCAAAAGAAGCTGGTATTGTTTCTTGGGTTCCACCACAAAAACTTATTACTGGATGTTTTGGAGCTTATAATAAAAAATTATTTGCTGCTGCTGAAATATCAATGCCAAAAATTATGAAGAATATAAAACTAGTTCCAGTTGAAATGGGGACAGACAATACAAAGATGACTGATCATTCAGATATTGATATAGAAAAACTTTATTTGTGTTTGTTTGGTCCTCCTGAAAAATATTTTGTTGGTAAATTTACAAGATATGTGACTGGTTTAACTTTTGTATCTAATGGTTCTATTATTGTTGGCGAATGTCACCAAATTTGGGAAATTAAAGAAGAGTAGTTTCTCATTCGTTTGTTATTGTTTATCTGTTAAGCTACAAGCTTGAGATAGGCATGAAAAAACTAAAAAAAATCTGGAATAACATACTTGTACAAATCTCTATGATCGGAATCATGGGAGCCATCTATCTTGTTATGCGTCACGGATTACCAAAAAAGTTTCGCTTGAATGATGTAACAATAAATAAATGGATTAAAGATATTGGACACATAACACAAAACTTAGCAAAATCCAAAGATGATTTCCCTTCTATTCTAAATAAATCAAAAAATATTTTCGATTATTTTTTATCTTTTAAAGGCAAAAATAATAACTTTGAAAGAAATTTTAGAACTTATATTGAAGATACTACAGAAGGTGTTGAAATTTTCGAAGATCTTCTTTTTATTAGCATTTTTAATTTAATTGAAAACGAAGGAACAGTTGAATACTCTACCATGATTGATGTTAATCACATGGTATATCATTATGTTTTTAATTATAAAGAGAAAGAATACAGACTTTATGTTGCAAAATCAGTTAGTGAAGGAACTCAAACCAATTTATTTTTCTCTGGATTTGCATCTCCAAAAGGAACAACTTATTATGATTTATCCAATATTCTGTTTGATCGCTTCAATAACAGGATTACGATTTCTTTGCGAAATGATAGAGTTTGTGTTTCTGCTCTTGAACGTATTGAGCCGCCTCTGAACTATAAATTTCCAGAAGAAATTTTTAATGAGATGAAGGATGATATCGACTCAGCGAACATACAAAATCAGCAAAGAAGCTTTGTTTTATTTGGTAGCCCAGGTACTGGTAAAACATCTTATTGTATAGAGCTTTCAAGAAGAATTACGGGAAAAGTTCTTAAACTTGATACATCGATTCTTCGTTCAGTAGAATATGTTTCAACAACGGAATTAAAACATCTTCTTGAAGCATTAGAATGCAAATTTATTCTAATTGATGATATTGATAGGATTCATTTTGGAGAAATTACAACTCTTCTTTATCTTCTTGAAGTTTTAAAAACTTTAAAGAATAGAGCTACGCTTCTTTGTACTGCAAATGATTTAGGAAAAATTGATACAGCAGTTCTAAGACCTGGAAGAATTGATGATATTTATGAATTCTTACTTCCAACTAAAGAAGTAAGAAAAGAATTTATCGCCATAACATTGAAAGATTATTTAATTTCAGATGAAGAACTTGAAAAACTATCAGATGCAATGGATGGTTGGACACATGCTTATATTCAAGAATTTTGCTTTCAGTATCCGATTGTTAAATCAACAGATAAGCTTGTTGCAAAAATTTTAAAAAGGAAAGAATATCTTGTTCGTGGTCGGTCACAATGGAGTTCTAATAATGATGAGATTCTAAATGAAAGTTTGTCTTCCAGACCTATGGATATAGAAGACTAATCAGTCTTTTTGTACTTACTAAGCATTCAAATTTATCCAATATTTTCCCTGTTTTATCTTCTTTAGTTATTAAGACCCTATGATCATATAAGTTTTCTTTCTTTAATGGAATAATTTTAACTGTTAGACTAAGCCAAATTGTTACAAGGAATTCTCCTGGGATGTTTACTGCCCCGTTCTTTTGAAATAAATTTTCACTTTTTGTAAATGTTGCATAAACATTTTCTTTGCTTATTTCCCTTGCTTCAATTGTATAGTTGAATTGTCTTACTGGAAGAGTATATTCCCAGCCAAGTTCTACATCTTGTATTCTATAAGACACAAACGACCAGTTTTACTGAAGAACCTTCCCCGGCTTCTTTAAAAACCTCTAAGACATCATCTGGATTTAAGGATCCTATCCCAGCACCAATCATTGGACAACCTAACGATAAACAGCCAACAGTTTCACAAAGAGCCAATGCTTCTTTCAAGGAAGCTCTAAGCCATTCAATTTTGGCATTTGGGCCTGGATAGTCCTGGGAAAACATGTTAAAAATATGTTTTCCTGTTGTTGGATCTTGATAATGATGAACGTCCCCAGGTTTGAATATCCTGAAATCACACCCAAGTTTATATTCTTTGAACATTTCTGGATATTGTTTGTAAAAAACAGCAGCAATCCCTGCGAACATTTTACCGTATAGATTAGTCCCTTGACCTAATCCATCGAGGTCTATTTGTTCAAACAAATTCCCTTGTCGTAATTCAAAACTCATAATATTAATTATTCCCTTCTAATCGCTCTAGGAGACACTATAACCATAGTAAAATATTTTTATGGCGTTGGATGTATGAAACTAATTTGAATTAATTTAAAAGGCTACTGTGAGTTTAGTATAAAGTTAATTTCATTAAGAATAAATGAAATTGGTTGGAGGAAATATTATTCAAGAACATAGCTCCAATAGCGACTATCATCTTTTGCCTGGAGTTTGTCCCAAAAAATTACTCTAGCAATATAGCTTGATACATTCAGCTTTCCACAATGTCTGATCCAGTCGCGTTCCATGTTTTTATATTGCATCATTCCATAGCTTGATTTATTGTAAATAAGTGAATCCATTCCATATAATCTAAGATGATGAATATCTCCACACAAAATCCTAGCTTTGTTTGGATGAATCATTTCTAGAGCAAAACTGACTTTTGCTAGTCCAAGTCCTTTGATTTTGCTAGCGATTTCATCTCGCTTCTTTACATGACCTTTTTTAGATGTAAAATAGAATTCTTTTGGATTCTTCCAAAATTGATCCTTGAAGGCCCAAATATATTTAGTCCTGTTATTATGCAATCCAACACCAGAATTCTTTAGTTTCTCTAAAAGAAGTTCTTTATTATCAATCCATTGATTAAAATCTTTAATAGCATTATATCCTCTGATATTCCCTTCCCATGTTGTATGAACAGAGCAAAAAGCAAATAGATATCTTCTGAAGATATCTTCATTTGTTTTTGGCGATACCTTTTCCCAATAATCTTTATATTCTTGAATTTTCTCAACCGGAAAAGTTTTAAAGAATTCTTTTGCCTTAAGGCGATTCATAAAAAGTTTTGGTTTTGGGATTTTTAGAGTTGTATCTTGGATGACGATAACTTCTGTATTTGTGTCTGATTCCATGGATGGAGATTAGGACACTTTGGCGACCGAATCAAGAGATATTATCGGACGATTCAACTGGGACAAGACGCCAGCCATTATAGGACTCTCTTTTGCAATATATAAATGCTCTTAGTCCGCTTTCATTTAATTGGTGATCTCTTGCAAACTGTGCAAGATTTTTTATATTTTGATATTTTTCTCCAGTTGGAGATGTTAAAATAAAACCAGAAAATGTTTTGGCATTTATTTCTATGGCTGCCTTTGTTCCAAGTTGTTTTAACCTTGCATCTGCCAAGGTTGTTTTAATTGTTTCTCCGATAACAGGGTCGTTATATCTTTCTTTTGCAACCTTGCTTCTTTTTTCTTTTGTTTCTGGTTTCGAACTATATTCTTGTATCTGTTTGGTTCTTGACTCTCTATATTTTGGATTTTGCCATCTTTGCTTAGATAATTCTGTTATTTTAATTCTTATATCTTTATTTTCCCACATCTTCTTGACAGCGATGGATAATTTTACCTTTGTTTCTTCTGGAGTGTGAGAGAAACAAGAAGGATCACCAGATGCTGGATGTTTTTCTATATTATATATTTTATCAGGAATATCAAATATGGAAATCCATTTCTCTTCAAATGGATTTCTTTGTAACCTTGTAGTTCCTGGGAGAACTTCCAGAACATAGAATTCCAAGAAATCATCATGCCCAAGCTCCTTTAAGCATTTATTAAAGTCATTTTGTAGAATTGGAGTTTTCTTTTTCTTTTTATACAAATCGCGCCTATGCCTTGGCCACCTATCATCAAACTGCTTTGCTTGTCCAATGTATACTCTTCCGGTATGAGTATTTAAAATTTTATATATTCCAGAATCTTTCTCGTGTCCATCATAAAAATATTTCATATTAACAGGTGATATGCTAGTGGAATCAATTTATTTGATAAAGAAAAGGAACCAAAATTTTCATCTTGGTTCCTTTTCAGTAAGGTGAGGTACGTACGTGTAATATTTTACGTACCAGAAATTGATATCGAGCTAGACGTGCCTCCTAAAACCGTAAAATTTACTCCGTCTGATAACAAGGTAATTGATTGGTTGATAACGTTAGCTAGTTGAAGCCTGGAGCCTCCCGTGGTTCCGTTATTAAATGTAGCCGATCCATTAGCTGATCCATAAGTTGAAGAGCTTAAATAATGAGAATCAAGGCTTTTATTGATAAAAGTCCACATAGACCCTGGGCATAAACTAGCGGAAGGCATCAAAACAGGAACGATTCCTGCTGAACCTGATACTATAATAACTCCGGCATCATCTACTGACATTGATACCTGTGATGTTACTGTTTTAATGCTATATACTTGAAATGGGGCAAATCCTTTATGGCCTGGGTCTCTTTCAATTTGGAGACCAGATCCATTGTTTGTTTCCACAACGCCTTGAGCGGCTCCTACTGTTGTTTTTATTGGCATTTGTATTTATATTACCTTTGTCAGCAATAACTATTATGTAATAATTCAATTTACTTTTTAAAATTTTAACAAGTTATAAATCCATGACAAAACAAATGAGTTCTTTCGAAAAAAATAAATGGTTTGAACCTGATGTTGATCAATATCAATCTTATGGAACAACTGGCGATACTAGCATTAAAAAACTATTATATGGTGATGCATTTGGTCATTCAAATAGAAGACAACTTGCTATGCCGACAGAATGGGATGGTTTAAAGGATAATGAAGAAGAACAATCAAATATTGGTTTAAAGTTTCCGGTTGCTATGGATAACAGGCCGATATATGAGACTCAGTTGGCTGTTAATGATGCTATGAGATCTGGTTATAGAGATTTACCAGGTCTTAATCGAATTAATGCTCTTATAGATCCAGTAGACCAAGTTCCTCTTGATAGAGATCAAGATAGAAGAGAACCAGAAGATGCTGGGGATAATATGAATAGAGATACAGATGTTCAATGGTTTGGTAATGGCTCGATGGAAGAGAGTAAAATAGTTAACAATATGAAAAAATCACAATCCAATAAAGCGAACCCATATAAAAGTCTTGGCAGAGGAAAAGAACCTAAAGATTTTAGATTTAATCAACTGGCAGCACATAAAGAATATGTCCCAAATGAAGAAACATCAAATGATGATTTATATTTGACTGATATGGAAGATGGAGTCGAAACAAGACCAGGGATAATGGGAACAATAGTAAATCCAGTTGCATTTGCTCCAGATGGAAATATCTCTATGAATGAATCAAAAAAAGATGATGTTGAAACATTGATGGATAAATTAAATCCATGGAGACATCCTGGCTCTGGTGGAGTAGCTACAGTTGTTGGAAAAACTTTTAAGGCTTCTTCAACAAAAAAACGCAGTAAATCAAAATAATAGCCCAAGTGGCGAATAACAAAAATATCATTTTACTTTCTTCTCTTTTGCCTCATCTCTTAGAACCTGAATTCCACATTCAATATTAAGTTGAATTAGAAATTTTCTTCTTCCTGCAACAGCACTCATTGCGAGCCTTTGGGCACAATCTTTATCAATTGAATCAAATAGTTTTTTAAGGTTTTCAGAATTTAATAGATCAACTTCCATATTTGCTTGCCCAATCTTTCTACTTCTTATAATAATTACTATAAA
The DNA here is from genome assembly GCA_009885545.1 of Flavobacteriales bacterium. Lineage (GTDB taxonomy): Bacteria > Bacteroidota > Bacteroidia > Flavobacteriales_D > Crocinitomicaceae > M0103. Next base: position 84,533 of record VFKM01000012.1, on the reverse strand, counting down.
AGGATTTTGCATAAAATGGCAATAAATAATTGGGACGATGGTTCATCTGAGTGGATGGATAAAAGAATCCATCAAAGAATAAGAAGCAATGATTCTCGACCAGTGGCAAGAAATGATTCTTATCTTGATAAAAAAATCAATACTTCCACAAACCAACAAGGAGGATATATTATAAATGATCCTTATACTAAAATAGTTGTAGAAAAATATACAAATGCTCGTTATTTTGGTCCAGCCCATCTTGGAGGAAAAGTAATGGATAGAGAATCTGCTGGAAACTTTGAAATAAATGCAGATTTGGATGGTATGTCTCAAGCAATTCAGTCGAGGTTTGCTCAGATGAGATCTCAATCAGGAGAAGCAATATCCGTAGAAGATCAATATAGTCATGTTCCTGCAAATCTTAGAGGACAAGTATCTCAAATACAACAATCTCTAGAAAAAGGTCAATCTCCATTCCCGCAACATAGTTTGACAAGACTTCATGAAGTCGGAAACCAAAGGACAACAGCGTTAATGGGAAACAGTAATAATAACTTTAATCAACCACAACAGCAAAATTCACAAGAATGTAGGTTACTAGAAGGACATCCTTGTTTTGTTGGAATTCAGTATGGTAGTTTTGGAGGAGTTATTCCTCTTGTTAGAGGTCTTGGACAGATTGGTTCTGATTTAGCTTCTAGGCAATATACATTCAAAGGAATAATAAAAGCTTATGTTGTTCCTCCACAACAACAAGCAGTGAATATGGAGGTTCTTCAGAGAAATCCAAATATGTTAACTGAGCTTGTTGAATTGATCTGTCCTCCAATGGGACAAGTTAGAACTATCTTTGTTCCAAAAGAAGCCATCGCTCGTGGGCAACAATCACAAAATCCTATGGGATATCAATTATTAACAGATGGTTTGAGAAGGCAACAAAATCAACCGCAGAATGGACCCCCAAAAACATTGGCAAATCAACCTCTTGGAAAGAAAATGCTTCTGGGATAAAGAAATGAAATATTTTTATAATGGTGAAGAACTAAATTCTGGAATCTATAAAATTGTTAATACTCATTCTGGAAGAGTTTATATTGGAGGAGCAAAACAGTTCAAAACAAGATGGGAAACTGGGCATGGAACTTGTTTAAAAAGAAATAAGCATAGAAATAAATTTTTTCAAAGAGATTTTAACAAATGTTTTCTAGAATTAGGAAATGATGATTTCCTTGAATTTTATATTTTAGAGTTGTTACCTGGAACCACAAAATTTCAAAGAAATCCATATGAAGAAAAATGGATTGCCAAGTTTGATATCCAAGATAAAATTTATAATATAGAAAAACATCCAGCGACTGGAGATAAATCTTGTTTTTCTCACACTCCAGAAGAAACAAGAAAACGTATGTCAAAAGCATTAATAAAATTTAATCTTGAAAACCCAGAAATGAGTCGAAAAAAATCAGTTCTTGTAAAAGAAAAAATGAAAATTGATATTCTATTTGCAGAAAATATCATGAAAAATTTCAAAAAAGGTATAGAAGCATGCGCAAAAACTTTTTCAGAGTTTATTATAGTTTCACCAGAAGGTGAAAAATTTTATAATATAAAAAATTTAGCACAGTTTGCTAGAGATCATGACTTATGTCCAAGTAAGCTGCACGCAACAGTAGTCGGAAGGCAAAAAACAACCCGTGGTTGGACTGCTTATTCTGTTAATAACTTGTTGTCTGAAGCCGATATTAATAATAAATTAAAAGAAGCAGACAAGTGGAAAGTAATTAAAGATGGCAAGATTTTTTCTGGATTTATTTTAAATTCTCCAATTGGAGACAAATTTCAAAATATAAAGAATCTATCCAAATTTGCAAAAGATCATGGATTAGTTGCTAAAAGATTAAGATCTCTTGTTAATGGACACCAGAAAAAATATAAAGGTTGGACGATAGGATCTTTAATCTGAAATCAAAATATCTGAAATAACTCCCGAGTGTCTATATGTCCAAAAGTCCTGTTTTTCACCATTTTTTCCAAGAAGACTGAATCGAAGCTGACCAAATACTCCAGGCGATCTAACCCCACTCAAAATGGACCATTCGCCATTTAGTGAAGGAAGTTTGGATGTAATTGTAATTTTTGTTCCTTCTTTGCCGAGATAAGGCGTCATTGCTTCTCTTAGTTTGACTGCCATCTCTGCATCCTTTGGAAGGTTGTCCATATCTTCTTCGGCAGAATTAGGTCCAAAAAGAGTGCCATCAACTGTGAGATTGACAATGTGCTCAGATACGGATGTTCCGAAATTTAATTGCTTTCCATCAACTGTGACTTGTGATAGAGATTCACCTGTTGCAAGATTCTGCATTGTAACCAAAAGGCTTCCACCTTTTCCTCTTCCCGTTTTTACAGATGTGACTTTATAGGAGCCATTTAGAGATTCAAGAGGTGATCTGAATGTGAATGACATTTCTTTCCCAGTAGAATTCTGGAGTGCTGTTTTTAATATTGGTTTTAACATTTACTTCTTTCCTTATCGGTAAACATACCTTGCCATATATTTTTTTGGTTTGCAAGAGATTTTGTTTGTGCCTGCTAGCAAGCACTTGAATTCTCATGATAAATCTCATGGAAGATTGTTCGTAAAGATAAATTATTATTTGGTTGATATTTGTGAGGGAAAGTATCATACTTAGTTTTAGGGCTGAAAGGATTCGATTGGGATATAAGAGAAATGAATACGTGGTTGTGGTGCTGTGGCCACATAAAAAAACAAGCAAACATAATTGCAAATGATAATGCAACATCTGCTCCCTATGCCGTTGCGGCATAGTTAAGAACACATCTTTCATGGATTTCTGTTCGTAGTTTGTGAAAGGTGAAAACAATCGGACTGGATGTTTTTAAAATTCTTTTGATAAAAAACATTAAGATTATAAAAGAAACTTTAAATGATTTGTCTAGAAGTTGTTTAATTTATTAATCTAGAATAGGCCACGTAAATGTCCTTCAAATATATTTCAAGACCTGGGTTCGATACCCAGCAGTCCTATAGATAATCGTTAACAATAGTTTTTTATTATTTCAAGATAAGGTTTCGCTGTTGATTCTTTAAAATAACTTTGTTTTAAAGAATCAATAATGCAAAGTTTGATTCCATTTCCTAGACAAGTTTGAAATTTAATCAGATTAAATCATGACAAATAATCACAAACCAAAAATAGGTGATTTATATTCTTGTGTTGACTCTACGCATTCATTTTTTATTGTTCTTTTCATAAAAAAATATGAATATGAAGATAATAGACGAATCATAGAGATCGAAGCATATTATCCAAATGATAAGAGTATAGGGAGTTTATTATCTTTTGAAGACGAATTCCAGAAATATTGTAAGTTTGTTAGCTGATAATCATGGAAAATATTGGATTTAAAATACCAGAAGTAGGCGATTTGTATAAATTGCATGATTTACGATTTCATGATGATGATAAGTTATGTATTATATTGGAGGTAAAAAGATCTGATATAGGGGACTTTGTATATCGTACAGAAATAATAAAAGCTAAAATATTTTGGCTACGCTCTGGAGTTGTTTCTAATAATGAATATCGAATTGAATCTTTTCATTATTTATTTGGTCTTTTAAGCCGATGAAAAAAAAGCTATCAGTTGGTGATCTCTACCAGTATACTGGTGCTATCTCTATTAATTCTATTAATGGTGATAAAAATTTACTGTTTCTTATTCTTGAAATAGATAGAAAACAAACTTCATATCGTGTTAAAATGTGGTTTCCTAAAATAGGAAAAATTATTTATCATGCATACTTTTCCGATGAGATCCCTAAGTTATTTAAATTTATTAGCTAACAAATATGAGTGATGAATTTACATGTAATCCTGGTGATTTATATAGAAAAAAGTTTACTATATCTGACTATTCTTTAGTTTATTCGGTAAGACACATTCAAGGATCATACTATAAAATTTATTTTTATTGCTTTAAAACTAAAAAATTTTATTGGTATGAACTTATGAAAAAAGATCTATCGCGATATTTTGATTTTATCAGTTAATATGGAACCAAGTATGATACCACAGGTCGGTAGTTTATACAAATATGAGGTGGGTCGCCTTCCCTTGTTTTTTCTAATTTGCTCTGTTAAAATCGATATAAATAACATGTATGAAATAAAGGCATATCATTGCAATAGAAGAGTAGTTTGTTTTTTGGTAATATCAAAGAGTGACTTTTCATATTTTTATGAATTTGTCAGTTAAGAAAACATGAAACTATATAATTGTCTTTCACAAATTGAAGTTGGCAGTTTATGACAATTTGAGCCTGATGGTCATGATTTGGTCCTTAAAGGAGATTGTTTGTTGGTAATAGAAGTGTCACCTTTTATCTTGACTTATCTTCATTTAAAATCTTTTAGCAGATTTAAAACAAAAGACGCGGAGGCATGGTTTATCTGCTGTAAATTTGTCTCATAATCATTTTATTTGTTTTAAAGCCATTTCAATAGCTTCACTCATTCCAGGATTAGAAGCTGCCATTGCATTCAATTGCTGTATGTATTTTGTTTTGAATTCTTGTTTCAAACTTAACAAAAAATCCTGAATAAACTTATTGTGATCTGATTGTTTAATATTATCTTTTTTGATCGCAGTTTCAATATCTTGTTGAATATTTTTACCTAAAGCTCTCGACATCTCTTCAACAGTTTTTGCATTTAATATAGAATTGGCCCTGTCAGCAAGTATCCTTGCTCCTGCCGCCTTCATATCTTGAATCATTTTACTGCCTTCTAATGCATGAATTATTCTAGGATCATTTGCAACTTTAGCAACTTCTTTAGGATCAGCTTTTATTTGCTCTTCTGTTTCTTCTCCAAGATAACCAACATGTTTTTTCCATCCTCCATGATCATCATGATCATAATAATTGTAAGGATTTACACTGGTCGGTCTTCTTATTCTATTAAGAATATTAGTTGCCATTCCTGCTGATGCAGCATCCAAAACACCGAATGCAACTCCTGGGGCTTTTGATACAAGACTAGCAGCGATTACACTGACAGGATCTAACAAGAATGTTATTCCCCAAACATCATCATTTGCTAATGCGGATCTTGTTCTTTCAATAACATCTTTATATTGTCCTTCAAGAGCAGCTAACTCTCTTTGATCTTTCGTTCTAAATTTATTGAATTCACCAGAAACAGTTTTGCCGCCTTTATTATTTTTATCTGCTGTCATGAAAGATGGTAAGGCTCCAGCGATAATACTGCTAACAACACCAGCACCAAAATTCTTTAGTTTTATGGCTGTTCCTTTAACTGTTTTCATAGCTGTTCTACCTACATCAAGTAATGGATTGAGAAACATCCCGGCAATACCACCTAATCCTCTTATATTACCAGCATCATGACCTCCTCCATATCCTCCACCGCCACCTCCGTAATCACCATAGTCACCATAACCGCCATCGTAATCCTCGGATAAAAAAGCTTTTTTTGTTGTGGCATCTATGAATTCTTGTAATTGTCGCTTTGTAAGTTCTTTCTTTGCCATATTGAATTAAATAGATTGTAATGCTTTTAGAGTTCATCAATCCACAAATAAAGGAACAATACTTATTCGTTAATAACATGGCTCAACCTCGCGATGAAAATTTCTATAAAAGGCTAGGAAGATTGTTCTCTTCAGGGCCAGCCCTAAGAAGAAAAATTAAAGGAAAAGATCCTAAAAATTTCTATGATAATTCTGTTGTCCATAGCAATCTCGGCTATTACGGAGGCTCAGCATTCAAAAGAGAGAATTCTCCATTCTCGATTCAAGGAGCATATGGTCTTCTAAATCGTATGACAAGATATCAAGAATTCTCCAGCATGGAGCAGACAGCAGAAGTTAATACAGCTTTGGATGTCATATCTCATGAGGTATGTTCAGGAGATGAGCATGGGAAATCTTTCCATGTATTCAGTGATAATCCACAAATTCAAAAAGCTTTAGAAGAACTTTTTAATGATGTTTATAACATTGAATTTGAAGCAATAAGAGATATAAGAAACCTTATCAAAAATGGAGACTTTTTTCGTTATATTGAAGTAGCTCCAGGAGAAGGAGTTGTTAATGTTGAACCGATTCCTGTTAATGAAGTTGAGAGAGAAGATGGATATAATCCAAATGATCCTTACGCAGTAAGATTTAAGCTTTTGTCAAGAGGAGGAAAATATTTGGAGAATTGGCAAATGCTCCATTTCAGAATTCTTGGAAACGATGAATTCTTACCTTACGGTCAAAGCATTCTAGAATCTGCTGTGCGCCCACATAGACAATTGTGTTATAGAACAGGAACTCAAGTATGGGTGAAGGATCATGGCTATAAAGAAATTCAAAATGTTCAAAAAAATGATACTGTTTACTCATTTGATACAAATGAGTCTTCTCTAATTGAGACGCAAGTAAAACATAATATTAGTATGGGGAAACAAAAGCTTGTTAGAGTTTTTACAACCCATAGACAGATTGATGTAACCCCTAATCATGGAATGTTAGTTTTTGATAAAAGTGGTGCCTATCATTATAAACAAGCAAAAGACTTAATTATTGCTAAGAGTACAAGTAAAAATGAATATGAATTAGCAGATAAATTAATCTTGCCTGCAATAAATTTTCCAAATAATTCATTAAAAATAATAGAATTAGATCCGGAAACATACTCAGTTAAACTTCAAAAGAAAACCAAATATATTGCTCTTGGTATCGTAAAAGTATTAAAAGATTTAAATCTTAGTTGCAAATATAAAAATGCTCATGGTTTCCTAAATGCAAAAAGAAAAATATCATTTTCTGATTATAAAAAATTACGTCATGTCATTACAGAAAAAAATACGAATGTGGATTTTTACCAAAAACAATCAAAAAACAAATCATTTCTCAATGATTTTAAGTTTGATATTACAGATGATTTTGTAAAATTTTTTGGATTTATGCTTGGAGATGGATGGGTTAATGAGCATAAGTTTGGATTCGCTCTTGGTATATACGAAGAAATGAATCAATATTATCTTGGATTGATTAAAAAAATATTCCCAAATATAAAATATCGTATTTCCATTCCATCTATTGGTCGTGGTGGACAAGTTAATTTTGATTCAACAGAAATTTGTGATATTTTTAGGAAAGCAGGATTTATTACTGGATTCGCCAAAAAAAGGGTTCCAGAATGGATTTATTCTTTGCCTCAAGCATCTAGAATTGGATTTGTCCAAGGAATTTATGATGCTGATGGCAGCAGGAAAGGTAAAACACTCTCGCTTTCCAACAAAGGTTTAATTGAAGATGTGAAGATACTTTGCCAACAATCCGGGGTAAATGTCGGTAAGTCATCCGTAATTGGCCATGTAGAAGGATATTATCCTGCCTTTAATAAAATTATAAAAAGACAAACATCTTACAGGCTTCTTGTCGATTTAAAATATATTAATACAAATAGTTTTAGTTTAGAGGCGGTAACAGGTATTAAAGAAATAGAAGAGGATGAAACTTATGATCTAGAAGTAGATCATCCAACTCATAATTTTATTGCTAATGGTGTTGTTGGTCACAATTCTATGTTAGAGGATGCAATGCTTATCTACAGGATTGTAAGAGCTCCAGAGCGCAGAGCTTTTTATATTGATGTAAGTGGAATGAATCCAAACGATATTCCACAATATATGGAAGCAATAAAAGAAACCATAAAAGGTAATTCTGTAATGGATCGTTTGACAGGGAGACAAGATCATAGATATAATGCTTTGAGCATTGAAGATGATATCTTTCTTCCAACAAAAACTAACAGTTTAACAAAAATTGATTCTCTTCCAGGCGGAACCAATGCAGCAGCAGTGGAAGATGTCGAATATATGAGAAACAAACTCATTGCTGCTTTAAAGGTTCCTAAAGCTTATATATCTTATTCTGAGGGTACTGGATCCAAAGCTACACTTAGCCAGTTGGACATAAGATTTTCCCGCACCATTTCAGTTCTTCAAAAGATTATGGTGGCTGAGTTTAATAAACTTGCTATTATTCATTTATATGCTAAAGGATTTACAGGGGAATCACTTCTTGATTTTGAGCTTAAGTTTTCCAATCCTAGCACAGTTGCTCTACAGCAAAAACTAGCTCTTGTTGGTTCTAAAATTGATATTGCAACAAAAGCATGGGAGCTCTCCAAAGAAACTGGATTGATGGACATGGAATATATCCAGAAAGAAATTCTTGGTTTTCGTATGGAACAAATAGTAAAAATGAGGATTGGAGCTCAACAAGATCAAATCAGGGTTGCTCAATTAAGACAACTTGCTGAGGCTGCTCCAAAAGAAGATAAGGATGGAGAGGCTATTATTGATCCATTTGACCCAGAGAACTATAACAAAATTCCAGCAGCATCTATGCCGCAACAACTACAGGCTTCAAGTAATGATGCTGTTCAACAAAGAACAAAGATCAAGATACCAGAGCCATCCTCTGATTCTTTGTTAAGTAAAGTAATGAAAACAAACAAACTTCCAATATCTGCAAATCCTAATCCAAATATACAAAGACTTAGAAGACAGACAAGGAGAAGTAAGGAATTTACTGGAAGAGGTGCTTTGGTTTCTCCTGACATTAATCAAATTAATAGTGCCAACAACAGACAGACAAAAGATCCATATGATTATGAATATATAAAAAATCAAATCAATGAAGAACTTTTCGCTGATGATTTAAATGAAAGTAAAAAGATTATTCCGCTTGGTGTTCCTAGGGATGTTGCTTCTGCTCTAAGAAGATTTGATGAAGTAACAAGAAAGAGTAAGGAAGTTATTGATTTAGATATTTTGAGTGACAGCAGGATTCTTGATGATAGTGATGATGAAATGTTGTTGCTTGAGGATCAACTTTTTGAAGATAGTTGATTTTATTTAAATCTGCTTTATATTTAAGCTACAGAAACACAATGCCATTAAAGCACAACAAGAAAAGAAATGTTGGACTAGTCTATGAGTTTCTTGCCAGATATATTGGACAAGCGATCATTGAGGGACAAGACGACAAAATTACAAAAGCAAAAACTATTATTCAAAAACATTTTAATAAAAAAACTGATCTTCATGAAGAGTTAAAGCTTTTTCGTTCTCTCCATTCTACAAAAACTCCAACAAGAGATAGAGCGATCCATCTTCTTAATAGAGTAAGAGAAGGTTTAAGGACACAATCTCAAACAAGACTTGATCTAGAAAAAACATCGTTGATTCATGAAATTAATATAACTCTTGGTGACGATCAGTTCTTTAATCGTTCAATAGAAGATTATAAGTCTTATGCAACAATACAAGTATTGTTAAATGAATGGAGATCAAAAAATCTTGTTGAATCAATTACTGAAATTGTTGAGCTTGAAGAGAAACTAATTGAGCATCTCTGTTCAGGAGAATCTCCAATGAAACTAAATGATGTTTTAGAGATGAAGGTTGATGATGTTGATAAGATGACTGTTTCTATCATGACAGAAAAAGTAAATAAAAAATTTTCTGATTTGTCTGATGAGCAACGTCACATAGTGCAAAATTATGTTTTTATTGAAGATAACCAAGATGCTAGGAAAACCCTTGTTGAATCTCTCAAGAAACTTGGCTCTAGGATTGCGTACAAGGTCGATCTAGGGCTTAAAGAATTCCAGATGGACAAAGTACTCTCAGAGAAATTAGAGTCAGTTAAATCGATTTTAAATGAATATAAATTTTGTGTTGATTTAAATGATGAAGTTATAGCGTTTTATTTAAGTTTACCAAACTTAGAAACTGAGTTAGATTCAAAATGAAAGAAGAAACAAAAAAGCCAATTTATCTTTTAAAGGAATATGCAACCTTTGATTATGATGAGCAAGATGCTAAAAATTCATTAGATGATCCAAAAAAACCCATGATTCTTAAAGGCATTTTACAAAGATGCAATACGTTGAATCAAAATGGCAGGATTTATCCACGAGATATTCTTGTAAGAGAGCTTAAGAATTATCAAAAACTTATTAGTGAAAACAGGGCATGGGGAGAATTAGATCATGCTGATAATCCTATTATTAACCTAAAAAATGCTTCTCATCTAGTCAAAGAAATTTGGATGGATGGAGATACTGTGATGGGGAAAGTTCAAATCATTGATACTCCTTGTGGAGAAATTGTAAAAGCATTGATTAGAGCTGGTGGAAAACCTGGGATTTCTTCAAGAGCCTTGGGTTCTCTTGAAGAAAGAGACAATGCAAAAATTGTTCAAGACGATTTACAATTAGTTTGCTTTGATTTTGTTAGCGAACCATCTACAAAAAATAGTTTTATGTCTCTTGCAGAAGCTAAATTAGTTGATTATAGAGATTATAAATCTAATTTATCTAAACCAGATAGACTTGATAGAATTTTAAATGAAATACTATCGATTAAATCGAGCAAATGATTTTTATATTTTCAGATACAACCAATAAAGTTTAATTAATAATTAAAGAATAACATGGCAAAAATTCAAAGATCTCAGTTAAAAGAAATAATTAAAGAATGCATTATGGAGCTCGTATCTGACGGCTCCTTGAATGAAACTCTACAGCGTTTATCATTCAATACCAATCCGCAGATGTTACATTCAAACCAAGTTCACAATCAACCAAAACAACTTGATCCAAGAGTGAAATCAGTTGCAGCATCTGTTGGTAAAACACCAAAAGAAAGAGCTATGTTTGAATCAATTTTATCTGATACTCTTGAAACTGCCATTGAACAACAGTCAGGAGAAGTAGATCCGCAATTTTGGAATCAAGATACGATGAATGGTCTTCAAGGAATGAACGGAAATAATTCTTCTGTTGTTCAGGTTCCTCAACTAAATCAAATAATGACTGGTCAATATCCTCAACAACAACCAACGATGAATAATGGTTATGGACAACAAGGATATGGAGGTTATCAACCACAACAACCACAGCAGCGACAAATGGTATATGGAAACGGATACAACCAGCAACAAGCAGCACATGCCGGTTATCCTTCTTTGTTTGCAAAACTGGCTTTTAACAGCCCAATTAGCAATAGACCACAAAATGGTTCTGGTGGAGGTTCTGCTGGATTTTTGCCTGGAGTCAATACTTCAGGGTTACAATAATTTAAAGTTATTTGATAGTTTTTGATCATATTTAAAACTATCAAATGATTGATTCCCCATTCAAACCAAAAAAAACAAGAGTCAAACAAAGAGCTGAAAGATTCTATGGTAATATAGAATCTTTAGATCTTAAAAAAAAGTTAGTATCCCAAGCTAGAGAAATTTTATCTTATATTCATAGAGAATTGACTCCAGCAGAAAAAGCAAGAATTGCAAATAAGCTTTTGAAGCAATATCCTGAGCTTGATCCAACATTGGCTATCGACTCATATGGAATTGAGCAGACAATGGCGCTATTGGCACCAGATACCAAAGATGCTGTAGCTGGAAGAAGATTGTTTAGATCAATCATTGATTCTTACCTGAAGTATAAGGGCGGAAATATTTCTATCATGGAAATATGTTATGGTAACGATGATTCATTAAAGATGCTATTGTTTGAAGAAGTTGAAGTTTCTTTGGAAGAGAAAAAAGAATATCTTGATAGAGTGATTGATTTAATTCATGATATTGAAGATAAAAGGGATTTGTTGGTTTAATATGAACGAAAGTTCTTTGTTTAATTCTCTTGTGTATTCTTTCCATGAACCTTATCTTCTTTCAGAAGAAGAAGAGAATAAATTAGAACCTAAGTTCGATTTAAATGAATTTAAGTCAATCACTTCAATAAAGAATAGATTAAGTTATGTTACTAATAGACTAGGTAAAGTTGGTCGTGGTTCATCTAGAATAGTATTTAAATTACCAGCCAATAAAGTTATTAAAATTGCTAGAAATCTTAAAGGAATGGCCCAAAATAAAGCTGAGATTGACATATCTGGTGATGGATTTTCAAATGAAATAATTGCCAAAGTATTTGATCATGATATAAATGGAAGTTGGCTAGAGGCAGAGTTCGCATCACCTTTAACAGAGCATGCAAGTATTTTTAAAGAAATAATGGGTTTTAGATTTGATGAGTTCGCATTACAGATCCAGAATTGGTCAACAACTTCTTTTAAAAGAAAAAATGATCAAATTGCTGGAACTGATCTCTTTTCTCATGCTACTGATTTAATCAACAACTATAATTTACCATGGCAAGATCTGGTTAGGAAAAGCTCTTGGGGCATTGTTGAAAGAAATGGACAGAAGATTCCAGTTATAATAGATTACGGATTAACCCAAGAAGTTTATGAAAAATTTTATAGTTTTAAAGATTTATCTTGAATCATTTTTTCAAGTATGCAACTTAATTCATCCAGCCAATATACTTTAGAATCTCTAAATTTTTTGTGTATAAGTTGTTTGTATGTTCGTGTAAAATCCTCTTTAAAGAGAGAAGATTTGAGAGATTTCTCTAGTATAATACGATATTCTGTTTTTGGTAAAAACTCTGATTCTATCAATAATAAATTTTCAATAGAATTCCTATCTTCTCTTGCATCTTTATTACGAAGAGGGAAATTTGATTCTTCTGTTTCAATAGAAGAATATTCCTCTTCACTTATGTTTAAACCAAATAACTCAAATAATTCTTTGTATTCATCACTTATAACAATTTTTGGAATAGTCATCTTTTGTTATTAATATTGTTAGCATTCTAACCAAATGTTTAAGCCGTTAAATGTCATTATATTTATTCTTGTTCCAAATTCTGAGTCTCGAATTATGTTTCCAATAAACAATCCAACACAACAATTTTCTTTAAATGCAACTAAAGCATGTGGCCAATAATAAATTGTTGGTGAGTAGTTTTGTGGCAACAGGATTATTCTAGTATCAGATTTTGTTGTTATATATTTTTGATCTGATAAAGAGAAGTTTTTTGGATTAAGCAATGCTCCTACAATAATATCTTTTGGTGTCGAACCATAAAGAATATCAATTTTCTTTATAACTTTATTTTTATTTAAGTTTGGATCAGATGATATACCACGGATTAAATCACCTCTTGAAAGTTTAAGAATATCAATAAATGATAGTTTAGTTGCATCTGGCATAATAGTTTGATTGACAATTTAATTATAGAGGCTGGTTTGATTGAAAATCAAGGTTTAGAGTGTTGAAAAATAACTCCATCTGATTTAATCTCAAATGGATAGAATACATTTGCTATTCCGAATCTATTCTTTTCCATCTCAGCGATTCTTTCTCCGTAATGCTGTGATGTTCTATCCCTTTCTTGAGATAGATGCAAATGACAATCAATAGCATGCTTTATTTCTTGTTTTCCAGCAAAAACTCCATCTTTAGTAACTTGTCCAATTAAAACAACAATCCCATATGTTCTTTTAGCCCATGCTGCTAATTTCCATACAGCATCAACAGCCTGTGTCTGTGAAGAAGCTCCTCTTCCTCTTTGTCCTGCTTCTCTTGTAACTTCTATTGTTTGCAAAGAATCTACGAACAAAAAAACTTTTTTGTCTGGATATTCTTCTAATAATTCATCTCCTTTTGCCATAAGGCCATCTACTTCTGATTCATATGATGGTATGAAACCATTTTTGAGATTTAATCTAGAAACTGTTCTTCTAATCTGATACAATGATTCTTCACATGTATTGAAAAGAGCTATATTACCTGTTTTGGTAATTGAATCAGATAACTGAAGAGCGAGTGTTGTTTTACCCATAGCAGGTAAGCCAGTTAAGAGAAGAACAGTTGATGCAAGCATTCCGCTTCCAGTACATAAAAGATCAACATGAGGCATTCCTGTAGAAATGGAGTCCCTCATTTGTAGTGGCACCTCTATATCAAGAATATTTGTTTTATTATTTACTTGCGGATTTCCTACTTGTAATTTGCTCATTTATTAATCTTTCTTTTTTTTCTTGGAGATGCCAATATGTGATTTGGCTTCTTTAATTCTTGTAAAACTGTAATTTCTTCTATAAAATCATAGAGATCGCCAATTTGAATTGCAAGTTTGTACCTTCCAGAATTGATTGCAATACGAAGAGAATCAGAATAGGATAAATTATCCCATCTACCTTGCGTCCATTTCTTGGCTATTAAGGAGCAAATGAATTTACATGCATCTTCCTCTGTTTCTACATATCCCGCAATTTGTTTGGAAAGATCTTTGACTAAAAACATGGCACTATTTTGGCACACTATTTATTTCGTCACAACAACTTGTTGATCTTTCAAAAGAAATCCTTCACGTTTTGCAAAATCAAGTGCAGATTCTTTTGATGCAAATGATGAGATTAATATCTCTTGATTATTATATAATGTGCATTGTATGTTAAACCAACGAAGACCATCCAAAATCTTCCAAGATTTAACATGCATATGTTTAATTATCACAGTAATATCTTTTAAATTAATTCATTTGTACTGTTGCCGGAATGATAGCTACTGATATAGCCATTGCAAATTCTGGTACCATCATTAATTGTTTCTGCTCTTCCGATAATTGATTTTGATTCTTTGGTGGAACAAAAGCAGTTGTTAACAACAAAGTTCTTGACCAGTTGCAAGCCATCGTTTCAATAATTTTATCCATGACTGAATCATGGCTTGAGTGCATTACCAACCAAACTATTTTTGAAGATTTATTAAATTCGTGTATTTGACAAACAGTTCATAAAATGGTAAATTTGTTGTGCTGCATCAACTATATTAAGAAAAGAACATCCACTATAAATTCCATTATTTCTAATCCATTTATAGGAATTGCTGTCGTAGTCTAAATAAAGTGTTCCATATAGTTTGTGGTTAAACTCAGGTGCTTGATGGTAGTAGGACATTTTAAATCCAGACCAACCTGCATATGACTCTATTACAGCATAACCTACTTCTTTACGACAGCCATCAGATATTTTTGATATTGGAAGTAAGGAGCTTTCAATATGTGGTCCAAAGTATCTCATCCTATGAGATCATTTAATTGATGTTTGCGTTGTTTTAATGCTTTTCCATAATCTGATCTAATCAGACTCAGATTATGAAGCAAATTAGAATTCATACTGTGCCATTCTTCAAAACGTGAGTCGGAGTTGAATCCTCCAGATATTAGTGTGTCTTTTTCTAGTTCAAGTTTTTCTTGCAAAGATAATTGTGTCATACGATGTTATGTATCACGAAATAACGTTCACAACAACCAGTTTACGTCACGCAAAACTTGTGCCAAAAATTTAGTTTTAAAGTTATTCGATCAATGATCAAATATCATATAAATCAATGTCATTAAAATTAAAAGAACAATTAAACAATAAAAAAAAACTATTTTTCCCTGTTATTCATTGCGTATCTGGAGATTGTATCGATCATTCTTTGAAGGTGGCATATGAAGCTTCTGCTGATGGTGTCATTTTTATCGATCAAGGAGATTTATCGGCAAGAGAAATTATAGAAGATATTATTCCATATACTCGCAAAAACTATAATGATTTATTTATTGGCCTTAATATACTTGGGGATCATTGGACGGCTCTTGAAGCACAACCAGATATTGTTTGGACTGATAGTTCTGGAATATTAAATCCTAAAGTACAAAACTTTCCTGTACTGCCGCCATCAAAATATAGAGGAGATAGTTTATGGTTTGGTGGAGTTGCTTTCAAATATCAATATCCAATAATTAAAAAAGAGGATTGGCAATCCCTGGCAACAGAAGCAGCAAAACATATGGATGTTGTTATGACTTCTGGAAATGAAACTGGCTGTCCTATAGATCCAGAGAAGGCAATGACATTCAGAAAAGGATTAGGAGAATATCCGTTAGGGGTTGCCTCTGGAGTGGCGATTGAAAATGTTAAACTAATATTGCCTTATGTTGATGTGTTTTTCGTTGCTTCTTCTATAGAAAAATCATTTGGCACATTAGACCTTGAGAAAACAAAAAAGTTATCTAGTTTAATACATTATTATAATCACGATGAAAAATGATAATCATGACCTAAAAACTGTCTTAATAGAAATATTGTTGAACAGTCTTGCATCCTCTGATACAACATTTGAGGTCGGGAAGGGATTAAAATGTTGTTCAGTTTGTAGTATGGTTAACCAGCACTCTTTGTACTGTCCTTGGGTTATAGCGAATGCATTAGTAAATAATGAAATAGACAAAATCTATTCAAATGAATTAGACTAACCATAATTTGAGAAATTTACATACGTAATCCTATGGATGTCCTCAGAAATGTGTAGTAGGATCCAGCAGTAAATTTTGGACTTGGTATGGCGAAATTAATGGAGCATAAAAATGTTATTACAAATTGAAATTGGTGATAGTATCGGTGTTGGTCATGAATATACATCTGGTTTAAATGCTCCTCCCAATGATTTAGGATTTTATCAACATCCTATACATACTGGTCTTAAACCAGGAATGTATAGTGATGACACACAGATGTCATTAATAATTGCTGAAATGGTTATTGATGCTCGTATGGGATCATTTGTATTCACGGAGCTAGATGTTGCGAACAGATTTGTTTCCGGATTTAAAAGAGATCCAAGAAAAGGTTATAGTAGAGGCTTACAAACTCTTTTAGAGGAAGTAAGAAATGGATCAGAACTCCTTTCTAGGATTAATGAGCATGGTAGAACTGATAAAAATGGTGCTGCAATGAGAATTGCACCATTAGTGTATCTTACAGATAATCTCGATGAGTTATTCAGGATCAATGAAATTGTTTCAGGTATTACTCATGAAGGGACTGCTATTGAGGCAGCTAGATGCGTTCTTGTTTGTTGTTGGGCACTTAAATATAAAAATTCATCTTTAAATGAGATGTTAGAATATATTAAAACATATTTTGATTCCAGTTTGAAATTAGATCAACCATGGATGGAAAGAGTAAAAGTATCCAATGATCTTGGTTTGATTACTGTAAGGGCAGCTATAACATCTGTTATAATGTCAAATGGAATATTGTCTGATGTCATTAAAACAGCTATCGGACTAGGTGGCGACACTGATACAGTTGCTAGTATAGCATCTGCCATAGCATCCCAAAGTAAAGATATAAAAGATGATATTACTCCAAAAGATTCGAGTTTTAATTATTTAATTCATCAAATGGAGAATAGCAACTATGGAGTAAATTATATCAAAATTATTGATAAAATGCTAGAGGGAAGCAATGCTTCATCTCTATCGGTTAGTTGTTCGTGACATTCTGCATTCTTTATTAAACGACATGATAACTGGACAATCAAGTGCGATTGGTTGATATTCGTTAATTCTAATTGAGCAAGAAAGATATCCATCTCCATCTGTATCAAAAGTTTGACACATTACTGATGTAGTTCTTTCATTTGGATACATTTGTGATGCCCAGCTTCTTGCAGATTGTCTTGAGTCAAAAGCGACTCCTTTACCGACTGACGCCACTAATAATGTGGCAAATATTATCAAAACTATTGATATTCCAATCAATTTTTCTACAACAGAAAATGATTTTCTTCTTTCTAACATTTTAGAATCCTTCCATAATATTTTCAGCCCATGTAACTAAAGTTTGTTCGGATGCAATTTTAGGCTTCTGGTATTCCCGTATTAGAAATCGCACAGATAAAGCATTATAATCATTATTCCATTCTGTTATAGCTTCCTTAAAAAATTTTGTTCTTATTAAGCTTAGAACTTTATTGTTATGTTTTGTATTCATATTGGATTGCTCATGTAAAATTAATCCTATGGTATAAAACAATGCTTCTTCTTCTGTGTTGAAATATATAAAATCTTTTGTTTTATGGTCTGCTTAATAAGTTGGTACATTGTTTCCTATTTCTTTAACTAAATAATAATTTGTTTAATAAACTAGAACAGTTTACCCAAGTCATTCTTTTATTTGGCATCTGCCTATTATATGGCATATCAAACATAATATGTTCCCATTCTGGTTTCTCTGATCCTGTAATAATTGGTTTATCGTCAATAAGAAAATTTGCTTTTATCCTTGTTTTATCTTTCGCTATTATAACTTTATCTACCAAATATCTTCCAAAATGAGTTTTAATCCAAGATAGTTTTTCTTGAGCACATGTTGGGTGGTTAGACATTGGAGATGTTAGAATAATAATTTCAACATTTGGTAGTTTTATTATTTCTCGCATTCCATTTACTGCTCCATCCATTGGAAGTAAATTCTCATAAAATCCTGGTTGCCTTGGAGCTTTTTTAGCAAAGACTTGATCTTTTAGATCGGTATATTGATCTGAGGCATAGAAGGTGTTCCTATCTTCAATTTTGATATAGGGTTTAAGTTTTTGGACAGGATCTTTCATCCAAGCATCAATAAATCCTTGTTCCCAGTTACACAATACATTATCCATATCAAAAGCAATTGTCACCATAATATGATCTATTATATAACAACCAAAAAAATCAAACAAAATATTTAAAGAGATTAATTATCCTGAAATCAATTTAAACGAAAATATTATCCTGCCATCTTATCAATAAGAGGAAATTAAATGTCAAACACAGTTAACAGATGTTCGATTATGGTTCATGTCAGGGATCATTCAATTAGTTCTTATGGAGCACCATTTTATCTTGAATCAGTAAAAGATTTATTAAAACAATATGGAGTTATTGAACCTGTTTGGGATGGTTTTACCCATGAGGCTTACTTATCCGAGGGATGTGGACTAACTCGTATGTTTAATTTTAATTGTTTTGAACCATCATTTGAGGTAAAACAAAAAATCAAGCGTTGTATGGGAGCAACTGTTCTTTAATCTGAAAAATTCTTTATTATTCAGTATATACTAATGGCAACCAATGAATATTGATTGGAATTATCAATTAAATGAAGCCATACAATGGTGTAACTCTAATTGTTGGTCTATTGTTTATTGTCAAAAAAAAGATGAAGAACTAGCAGATCCAGAAACTAGTACGATTTTTATTTCACGAAGAAGGAAATTAGAACATAGATTTTATATTCTTCTTCATGAAATAGGTCATACCAGATTATTTCTTAGGCCAAATTACGAAGAGTATTTTCAACGTTATAATAATCAAAAAAAACATTCAACATTAGCTTATAAAGTTTTGATGGTTGAAGAAGAAGTTCTTGCTTGGCATGAGGGTGAAAGACTTGCTGTAAAGCAAGGATGGTCTCTAGGTCCATCCTATCAATTCTTAAAAGCTAAACAACTAGCTTCCTATATGAATTGGGTTGTTGTGAGACAAACAACCAAAGAAATTAAAGAAAAAATTCTTCCATTTATTGATGATGAAGAAAATTAAAAAAACTGTTTGTTATGATTAATAAATGTATTATTCTTATTTTGGAATCAAATCCGAAAGATTGGTAATAGATGAAACAGGAAATAGGAAAACAGCATACAAAAACAACAATTAATAAAGAGTATAATCAAGATGCTCTTTTTATTGAATATGCTAATAGTAGAATTTATTCTATAGGACCAGAGAAAAAACTTATAGATAGCAACAATGTATTAAAGAATAAAATTGCTACCAGTAATGCAAAACTAGTGTCTTATATTATAGATCGATCATATTCAAAACAAGTAACTGAGTCAAATAAAGATGATTTATTTCAAGAGGGCATGTTAGGATTATTAGAGGCTATTGACAAGTTTGAGCCGAGTATGGGTTTTAGATTCTCAACTTATTCAAGTTGGTGGATAAAACAATCTATTATAAATTATTTGAAAGTTAACAAGCATTTAACGCATGTTCCTTCTCACATTCTTAATCAATTCTGTAAAAGCAGTACTCAGTTAAAGTCACTTGGCAAAACTGTAACAGACAACATTAGTGAATTCACCGCAGATGAATTGGGAATAACAAATAAAATGCATCACTGTTTATCAATGATGCGAGGAGTTCATTACAGTTCTATATCTTTGGATACTGCAATGCTTGGTATAGAATGTGGTAATTTAATACAAGATGAAAGAGTTATAAAAGCCACCACTGTTCTTCCAGATCAGGAACCTTCGTTATATTCTTGGCAAATAAAAAAAGCTGCTGCTACTGCTTTGACTTCGTTAGATGATAGAGAAATGAATGTTCTGCTCCTTAGATATTCTTTACCAAAAAGTGAAAACACAGCCAAAAAATATGCTTCTACAACTAAAAAAGGAAAATATGTTACGATGACAGATGGATTGGATTATAGAACAATAGCAAAAATCATGCATCAATATGGGTGGCCAATGAATCATGCGACAGCAAGAAATGTATTAGTTTCAGCATATACTAAATTTTTTATTTCATTTTTATCAGAGATAGGACTTCCATCTTTAACGAAATCTGAAATTTGTGATCTTATAAAAAATCAATCAGTTCATGATATGCTTCCAGATATATTATGCCACTATAAACCATTTGAAAAATTAAATATGAAAGATGAAACAAATGTTTGAATTCAGAAAATTTCTTGATAGAAGAAGAAAAACAGTTCAGCAATGGATAGAAGATAATTCGATTTTAACGCAACTGGATCTTGAGCAAGCATTACTTAACGATAATCTTTTATTAACAGCTATTGATAAAAGTGAAATAGATAGTTTATTGCCTTTACCTGCTCCGCTAGGATTTTTTTCTATTGAAACTACAACAGCAGAATTATCATTAGAATCAGAAAAACAAGTAGATGATAAAAAAGATCAAAAAAAATTATCAAAGAAACAAAAGGAAATTGAATGATAAAACAAATAGGTTAAACTCTGTTTCAGGAGTTTAAAATGTTTATAGAAGTTACAAATGGTAAATTAGAGTATATTGGAGCCTTGAATCCAACAAATAAAATTGAATTAAGATCAGCAGATGTATCTGCTGTTGGTGCAACAATTTCCCAATCTGGTGCTAAAAAAGCATCTCATCTTAAAATGACAATTCCAATTTCAAGATCAGAATTAGGAACTCGTAGAGTCGCACAAGTTCAATTAAATGGATCTCAAATGAGAGAACTTTACGAGACACTCAGCAAATTCTATTCAGCTCAAGTTGAAGCTGGAAATGTATAGTAATTTCAAACGAATACAGTTCTAGGAAATTAGATTCCTAGCTTCGTCTAATTAAATAAAAATGAAGCTAGGAGTCCAACATATTGGATCTCTTGTTAGACCAAGAGTACTCACTCATACATTTGTATTTCAGATTGATTCGCCAACAGATATAGAAACATGGTGGCAAAATGTTCATTATACATTCAAATATCGTTCAATATTTCAAGCAGAACAAGTCGTAGAAACTTTCGATAAACCTTTAGAAAAAATATTTGAAGATTTATCTTTTGGAGATTTATTAAATGATTCTTCATACAAAGAATCATATGTTACGCAAATTGTTGGTTTTATGGTTTTATTAAAGAATCAATATTTTTATATTGATTCTAAAGAAAAATTTGAAGCTCTGGCTTCTCGTAATAATCAACAAAATGAATTATATATTGTTTCTGCTGCTGTAAAAATTTACAAAGGTTTTAAAATTTCAAAAGATGGTTCGATTGACTTAATAGATTTATGGGAAAATAGTAAAAATCATATATGGTTTTATTGTCGTCAACATCTACTTCCACTTAAACATCTAATCTTGTTTGAATCAATTGAAATTGGAGATCTTATTGTAACAAAAACAAAAGCTCATCTCGTTATTGCTGTGAATACACCAAACAAACCAAGTTTCTATAAAACCGGATCCTGGTCTTCAAAAGTTTTTAAAGTGTTAAGATGTGATGATTCATCTGTTCAGAAATTTTTCCCAAACAAATTATTCGTAATCAGTAAACTTCCAAAATAATAAGCGCACTACAACCTGCCTAGAAGACTCTAGAATCGCTCAAAACCATCAAAAGGTATTCTTTATCATTGAGTTGGAATAATGCTCTTAATGAATTCTCTATAAATTTTTATAGTTTTAGAATTGTTGAAAACATATCTTAACCTATAAACTTCTTTATCCAATGAAATTTGATATTTTTTAATTTTATTAAACAGTATTTTAATCATAGTTCGACCTTTTCAAATATGTCAAAAAAAGAAGTTTGTAAAGTTTGTTTTGAAATTATATTAGCATACCCAATCCAAAATATATTGCTGGTTCGACATTCCATTAAATTGTAACAGCTTATAAAAATAGTATCTGGATCGGTGTTTGAAACAACTTCAGAATCTAATATAAGAAAGATATCATTAGGTCGTGGATATACTGATTTTGGAAATTCTATTTGTGTCCATGCTCTACAAGTACATAATAGTGACCAAATACATTTTTCTTTTGTAGGAGAAGCCCATATACCATAATCAGGATCAGCTAATCTGTAACGATAAAGTTCCCTGATTGTTGGCTCCATTAATTTAACTATATTCAAACCATGCGGTTTGAATTATTTACACCAATAATCTAATAATCCTTTTGGATATTCTCCTTCTAGAGTTTTCTTGCTCCTCATCCAATCAATAAAACTTTTATATCCTTTTGTGTAACAGTCCATCATATATCCCATAGACATCTCTTTGTTTTGCTGACAAGCAATTGCAAAATCTTTTCTTGTTATATTTGGTATAAATGTTTTGTGGAAAAAATACTCATGCTCTTTACAAGTTGTTACAATTTGTTCTTTCATATCTAAAACATCTTTTTGTAATTCCTTTGCAAGAAGTGGGAGAATATCATCCTCTGATCCGTTTAGAATTAAAGTTGCCATGCTTCTACAAGAAGTTACAAGTGAAGATGTAATTTTGTGAAGAGCAAGATATTCTGCATTCTTAATTTTGATTCTTCTGAATTTAGAATCACATGCTACTACACCCTCAAAATCCTTTCCTGATCTTGAATTCACAATTGCCATACAAGTTTCAATTGTTAGTGGACCTTCATGCAATAAAGGAGCAGTTTGCACTCCTAAAGTTAGCGCAATAGAATCCAATGTTTCTTTTGGATATTCGGAAAGCAACACTTGGCTCATTGCGTATAACAAAAACATTTTGGATTCATTGTGTTGAACGACCACTGAATTATATGGAGTGCATAATTCAAAACACCAAGTTGTTGCTCCCCATGAGCAACGATTTCTTAAAAGATTTGAGAATTCTTCCCAGTATTTCCCAGTTTGTTTCAAAATAGTTGATTTTACTAACTCTGCGAAGGTTCTTCCATCCGACATTGGAAGATCAGCTTCTGAGACTGATCTGGTTGCAATGCAAGCTTCTGGATAGTCTCCAGATAATTCATCAAAATAAACAATGATAAGACTTCCATCTTTCTTATCATAAATTTTAAGTTTTTTATCATCAAAATCAACAGGAGCAGCGGCTCCTTGTCCGAAATTAAAAAATCTAAAAAATGGCTGTGCCAATACTTTCGTATCCCCAACAGTAGTTCCTGACGAAAACACAGTTCCATCAGCTTTAGATAAAATTAAACCTCTACATTCACAAACAATAGGATCATTATCTTTTGCCTCTATTTGGTTATAATTGAATGAAGCTTTATGCCCAAATACACGAGCTTCCACTCCATGATCTGTAACAAGCTCTTCGAGAGAATGGTCCCTTAGATATTCTTGAACTAGTAACATGGTGACATCCTAGTGTGTGTATCTTGGATTTTCAACTGATAACTTCAAATAGTTCTTTTTCTTTAAAAAAATTATTAATCCAAAATTTTAAAATTTTACCGGAAAAAAGAATTTCATATGTTGTATTTGAATCAGTTTTTACAGAGCTTAAAACTACAAAAATATCATTCTTTCTTACATAAGATAAATGATTAGTTTTGGCTTTTACTAAGTCGCCAGGTTTGATTTTTTTTTCCATATTCTTTTAATATCCCTATCAAAAACAGTAATATTACCTACTATGCCATTATATAAAACAGAGACTTCAGCAACATGACATCTTTGATGCGGATTCCATGTAAAATGATTATACTGCAACAACAAAAATATTGGATCAGTTTTTTCTATATGAACAAATGTTCCATCGATTCTATAAAAAAATATTGAATAATTGCAAGGTACTGCAAACAAGTCACCTGAGTTGGCATTCCGTTTTATCTTTAAAATTTTTTTATTAGAATATTTCAACATCGGCTTGCGGATCTAATTCCACATCCATATTACAACCTCTTGGATCAAATATCAACCTAATCGGAAGAGACCAACCAGGATGAGTTTCTCTTTTGATGATATGTTCTTGATATTGTTTTATAAAAGTGTTTATTTCAAACTGTGCAGCATGAGTAAAAATTCTATCTGGGAACTTCTCCATTGCCTTATTTCTATAATGATCTAAGATTTTATTTAATGTTATTTTGTCAATTATTATTTTCATATTAGTAATTTAGTATGTAACATGGAAAGTTGTTTGGTTACTAAAATTATATTAGGTAAACAACCATAGGATGCAGCATATAGTAAGAGAGCCTACAGACAAACCAAATGCAATAGATTTAAAAAATATTGGTATTGTAAATACTAAACTGCCATTGGTAAATTTAGTTTTAGCATATTCTGTGATTTCTTCATTTATCCGATCCTTTTCTTTTTTATATTCTTCTGATTTAACATCAGAACTATTTGCTAAATTATATTGAGTTTTTACTCTCTCTGTAACATATGGATCAATTAGTAGCATTATTGTTGACAGTAGATTTTGAACTAAATGTATAATACCAGATACGATCAAAGAAGCGACGGAAAAAATAAGAAATGCCTTGATCACCATAAGATCACTATGAAATACTTTGGTTATGGTCTCAATCCTCCTTCTGTGGTAAGCTTCCATATAATATTTGTTAAATGATTCTTATGTGAAATCAAAGACTTGCAAAATCAGTTTACTTTTGGTGGATTTTATGATAAAATTAGGTATGACAAATTCAGATGAAATGTTTCTTGGTGGCACTACAGTCTTTGATCATGAATTTCCAAATTCTACTTCGATTAGAAAAATTGCTTACAATAAGGTTACCCAAAATTTAATTGTGGAATTTAGGAATCCTCAATTAAAATATGAATACAAAGCAATTCCAGAGGAGGTTGTTACAGAATTGATCTCTGCTACCAGTGCTGGCAGGTTTTTATCAGATAATATTAAAAAAGCTGGATATTCATATCGTGTACTCTCCTAAAGAACGCCCCAAACAATTTTATCCTTTTAAATCAACCGAAGATTGGAAGAGAAAAAATAGTCGCACTCTGTTCTTTAGAATATTAAATGTTTTCTTGGCAAATTATCAAAGGAATATTTCAAAAATTGTTTCAATGAATAAAGTCCCGTATTTTATTAAATGTCAAGAAGAATTTAAACTTGATTTATCATATCTTAAAAATCGTTATAATATAACTCCCCACAATCATACCTGCAATGATCTTTATGTATTTAGTTTAAAATTAGAGCAGGCAATGAGGGAATCAATTCAGTTGATTATCTTAGAGAATCCAGATATAAGGAATATGTCCTTCTTCCGTGCAAAATGCTTGGAAGATATTGTAACCCATTCACGAGCAAGGGATTATTCAAAAATATGAAAACTAACTGGAGACTTCAAAGGCTTTTTTGTATTCAAAGAGCTGACGCAAACAACTATCGTCTTTGGCTTCGTTCTGATGCACCAATGGAAGTGCATATTCTTCTAAAATCCATTTCAAATGGAAACGGACCAGAAAGAAAAGTAAATGGTTCAGAAGCATATTCTTTTTCAAAGGAATATAACCTAAAGGAACTTGTATCATCTCTACTATCATTTGAAATGATTCAGAGATCAGATATTGATAAAACTATCAAAGTATTGCAGGATCTATGATTAAATATAAAATTGATGCAGTGAAGATGTTTAGTTTTGGTGTCAGGGATGGTATAAATGGATTAGGTGCCTATTGTGATTACAAACATGAAAGTGATAGCACAGAAGACGATGAGATGACTGTGACTGGGCGTTGCTATAGTCGAGGGCTTGACATAGGGGAAGAATGCTTTTTGGCAGTTACAAGCAGGAATAATTTGTTTAATACAACAAGAAGAGGACTTTCTTTTGTTTTTTCGGTAGTGGCTGGAAACCAGAGACAAGATAAATAACTTGCAAAGTTCTTAGAGTTGAGTTAGGATCATAAGCATCAAGGAAACGAACAAACGGAGCCATGGTGGCAAACCAAAGTTCGGAATACAGAAAGAAACAATAGGAATACAAAATGGCAATTAAGACAATTACAGATAACGACTCTATTTCGCTTGCATCCCTCCAGCGTTCACAAAAGGGAGACACAATTGCAGTTGTAATGGAGGTCGCGCAAGAGGTTCACGATCTGCGCCTGGATCGACACGTCGAGGCAAAAACTGAAATGGTTACTCGACTATTCAGAGTATCGGAGCGAGTTGGAAAGGTCGGTCGTGCAACTGGAGGGACTATCTTCACGCTTCGTGATATCGTAGATGAACGCCAAAAGGTTACTGTAAGGAGCCGTGGAAAGCTACCGAAAACCTGGGTTTATGTTCGTAGGGTTAGTGAGGGGACCAATGCTCGCGCAGGTCGCGTTGAGACACCTGTGAAGGCAGTAAAGGCACCAAAGGTTGCACCACAAAAGAGCGAGTCTACATCTGTTACTACTGCGGCGGAGCTTGTTGAGAGTATCTGAGGTTGTATGGGGGGTTTATTTCAAATTAAATCAATTAAAGTTTTTAAATCCAAAGGAAACTAATGTCAAATAATCGTGAATTTTCAAAGGCTCTTTCGTTATCCGGTGCCGATATGAATGATGAGCAATACTGGCTCATCTATGACCGGATGATGGATGAAGTTGATCTTAACTCAGATGAACCTATTGACTTCTCTCCAGAAGAGGTTAAGGAGAGAGCAGCGGAAGAGTATAATGCACAACAAGTTCAGCCACATCCTGATGATGTCTGGAATCCAAAATACAGGGCAATTGGCAAACGTCTATGGCCTGTATTTATGCGGTCATATGGAACCCGACACTGATCTAAAACAATTATAAAGTTATTTCATGCAAACAACTGAAAATAATTGGCTGTTTGCATGATGCGTTGAATATAGTTAAAGTTCATAGGAGCTAATATGATAAAATATATTCTTGTTGACGAAAATGAAGAATTTCAAGACTCTCTTGATGTTGAGCTTATATCAGATTTACCAGATCAAAGAATGCTAGTTGAAGATTCTAAAAATGGTAATACTTTTATTGTATCGAATAAAAGCATTCGTTCCTATGATTATTACGAAAATGGTTAATAACTCATGAAATATATTATGAAACAATTTGATAGTATGTCTTATGTTTTGGAATATGTTTTTGCATTACATCCGTGGGTTATTCCTGTAATTATTTTTTAACATTATTATGATTGATTTCTCTGAATATGCCACATCTGAAGAGCTTTCTTCAATTTTGGGTAGAAGCTGTTATCATATTCTTTGTTGTTATTATGATGGCCTTAAACAAAAAATAATTTATAAAGTTGAATTATGTTGCACTGATGAGGATGTTGCCAGAAATGCATTTGCAAAGTTTTATGCTAAAATGAATTATATTTTAGTTTATAGGGGTTGGGATACCATTTATTTTATGTATGAAGATAAGCAGGAGTGGTATGAAAAAAATGGATAGTTATTTTCATGTGGCTTCTCTTAGATTCTTTTTTAGATAAAGCAATTATTGGTTTTTTTAATATTGTTGAGATTTTTTACATTAAAGTTAAACCCGGTGATCTTTGTCTTGTAAGAAGGTCTATAAGGTTTTATAAACAAGAACGAATGTTTGTATGGGATAACAGAGAAGTAAAACCTGGAAAAACAATTCTAATACTCTCGATTACAAGAACAAAAGATCTTGATTATATTGTTTCTGTCTTATATGAAGGAAGAACTTGTGAATTGCGTATAGAAAATTGGGACTTCTTAACATCTTTTATAAAATTATCATAGAGTTCTCTGATAATATCTTGATATAATTCTGGTTATATGGTATATTCAACCAATGGAAATCAAATTTTTTAGAGGCGGCACAGGATGTTCTGATTTTCTTAAAACAAAACAAGGAGAAGATTTTACTGGAATCATATTTGATTATACTGAATCGCAGAACTGTTATAAATCTCAATACTATAATAGTCAAGCTTTTTGCATAAAACAAATATACAAGAATGGTAAGCTTCATTCAACAACCGAACCTGCCTATGTTTATATTCAGCAGCTTCCAAATGGTCTTAGTGATTCATCCTTATGTTCTTTGGGGATTGAAAATGCTTACACGATAATATTTTATCTTTTTGGATATGTAAAAACAAAAAAGGCTTGGGAAGCAATAATTCTGGATTCAAAAAATGATGAAAAAGCCATGTTAAAGGCAATGAAATCTGATTTTCAATTCAATGGGTCATTTTTTACAAAGCAATTTGAGTTTCATGGATATAAAAATATGCTTATAGCTGTTAGACATGGAAATAACTGGTTTACTTTGAACAAAGGAAGTAGAGTATGTGGCACCTTCACAAGGAAAATTAATTCAATAGTTCCTACTAATCGAACAGAGGTATCACAAGCAGAATTAGAAAAAATGTTCACTATGTCTGTTTTCAGTGAAGCATTTGAATGAGTTATACTAACAGACTTAGGAGTCGTTATTGGGGTTTATTTAAGCAAGAATGGTATTCATTTTGCTCCCGACATTATTATGATGACGTTACTTGTGATATTTGCAACTCTGGATCATGGGAAAATGTTTATAAAATATTGATTAGTCAATGGATCTTCAAAAAATTTCCAAAGTTATGGATATGGTGGGCCAACAAATGAATTCTGTTGATATTCATACAAGAATCTGATATTGTTTCTTTAAGGAGCCAGAAATAAATGAACCCGTGGATTCACGCAAAAAATTCTGCGAAAAGATACGGTGGGATACCAGAAGATTTTTTGGAGGTACACTTGTTTATGGACTCGGCTAAGGAACATCTTGGAACTATTGTTCATAGAATTGTTCTTCATAATACTTTTGGTATTGCTTTGGCAGAAAAGCTATTTGGAGATATTGTTCAAACTGGAACAGGAAAATTTGTTAGACAACCGTTTATAACAAATTCTGATGGTAAGAAGGTTTTTATCAGAGATATTGCTCAAGATCATGTTTTGGAAGATATGCATGGAGTCATTCCTTTTATGAGTGATTTATTCGAGGATATTACTGTTGAATTGTTCGGACATAAGTTAGGATTGTTTGGTCCTCTCATCAAAAAAGTAAAAAGAGATTTTGCAAATAAAGAAGGAGAAAAAGAATAATATGAAAAAGATACCAAATGAAGTCTTTGTAATTACATCTATTGATTATCAATATAATGACGAATATTACTATGCAACAGAAGAAAATAGTGGCTCTCCAGTATGTTATTTTTCATCTGTTGATGATGCCAATAAAAAATGCCAGGAACTAAATCTAGTTGCAAGAAAAGAGTATTCTCCAGAAGATTTTGAATGCTATAATAGAGATATTGATTTGAATGACATTGATTTCTTTCAAGTTATTAAAGTTCCTATTGGGAAATAAACCATGAGTGAATCAAACTGCCTAATATATGGAGAATTGTATTTATTGACAGATTATGTATCTTTTTACAAAGTACTTCCTGTAGAAAACAATAGGAGTAGAACTAGAAAACAACAAACAGAGGTTTTTGGTTTAAATCCTGGTGATTTTATTATATTTGTTGGAAGCAAAGTTTATAATGATATGATTGATTACTCTTTTTTGACAAAAGATGGAATTGGATATAGAATCAATGTTAGTAATCTTGTCCAGAAAATTAAAATATTAAATGGAAAATCTTCCGAGCCAGAGGCAACTATTCGTGATTGAAGGGTAGTGTTTCTGTTTTTTATAGTTGAAGATTTGTTATGTTTTTACTACCATGTTCGATACAAAAGGAAAAAATATGCTAGTTCTAGCTTCAAAAAAAGAAATTCTTGAAAAAGTAAAAGAAAAACATCATGCTTGGTTTAGTGAGAAACTGTATATTACTGGAGTTCATGAAGGTGGTCCATATAAAAATCAAGAAACAGGTCAAGTAGCGGATACTTATGACGATCTCATTGCTCTAAATTTAGAGTATAAAGAGGAAAATAAATTTGAACTTGTTCCATCTCCAGATGATATCCTTTTTGATAGTGTCAAAACTATAGAAGATCGTAATGAAGGAGATGGGAATGAATGTTTTTTCACTCTTCATTTTGAACAATATAATCTTTATGTTTCTCTTATTGGGACTTATTCTTCTTGGAATGATCCCTATTGGGTTGAAGTATTTATTTCAACTCCTTATGTATATCAGGAAACAAGATTTAAAGCAGTATCATGATTATAGGTGAAATGTATAGAGCAAAATTTGAATTACATGAAAGAGACCTTAAAAGCATAATTCCAAAAGATGAATTATGCATTTTAATAGATTTTAGAACAGTAGATGAGCTGTACTATTATTCCTTCCTCCATAAAGGAAGGGTAAAAATAATTCCGTTTCTTCAACAATCGAATCATGTGTTTGAGTTGTATTATGATTAAGTTTGGATCAGTTTTGATAAAATCAATGTTTCCTGATTTCAGGAAACCAAATGATATTGACTGGATTGTTTTTAACAAATCTGAATCTAGATCAATTCGACATGATAATGGATCAATAGAGGAATTTCATTACCTGCCATTGGCTCCAAGAGATAGAGAAATGAATGCCGATGAGATTTATACTTTAAAGGTTTCTCATGCCATTAGAGACATCCATTGGGCAAAAACAATGAGCGATATTAGATTTCTTCAAATGAAGAACTGTCAAATTGTTCCAGGGTTTCTTTTTGATTTAAGAGAATTTTGGAATGAGTTCCATGGGAAGAATAAAAGAGGTTCTTTTGATGTAAAAACCAAGGAAGATTTTTTTAAAGATAACGTAAAAAGAAAAATATCTCATGATGGTCTGCACTGCCTTTTAAATTCTGCTCCGAGCTATTTGAAAATTGTTGATCCAGAAAACGGAGTAACTCCACTGGAGGATAAGTTTCTGGATTTAACAAAACAGGAGAAGATTAATGTTGCATTTGAGGAGGCTCTTGTGATAGGATTGGAAAGATACAGAAACTATCCAGAACGCAAAGCTTATCATTTTGCTCAACGTGATCTTGTTACAAGGCTACATCCAATGTGGCTTGCAGACTTTGTAATTGAGAATTGGAATTCTGTATTTTGGAATGCTGGAAATGCAACTTTTCTATTTGAAAAATATTGTGATTTAAGAAAGGAATTGTGAAATGTTAAGGATGCCAACAAAAGAAGAATTGATTGAAACAGTTAGACTTGGAAAGATGATGCTTAGAAATTATGAAGATGAATATGATTGGCTTTCTGGTGAGCCATCTGATAATGATGAAGAAAATTGGGTTATATTTGCTTCTGCCTTAAAAAACATAAAGGTTGTTGAGGATAGGAATTTTGGAGATGGCAATGATGCCTTTAAGACTTTTTACTTCAAAGATTATGATCTTTATATTTCCATGACTGGTTATTATTCATCTTATAATGGTTATGAATGGACTTCTATTTTCCTTTCAAAACCGTACCAGTATACTGAAACAAGGTATGAAGAAATTTAAGATGTCTACAATAACACTTGCTCCAACAAAAGAATCTATTTTAGAACATATTAAAAACAAAGACTATAACTGGTTTGATTTTAATATAGATGATTGCACTCTCAATATAGGGTCATATTCTGTTGTTGAGGAAAGAAATATGGGGGACGGAAATGAAATGTATCGAACTTTATTCTTTTCAGAATATGAATTATATGTTAGTTTAACAGGATGGTTTTCTAGTTACGGCCCACCAGAATGGACTGATATATTTGTTTCTGAACCTTTCACCTATTATGAAACAAGATATAGTCCGATACAGAAATAAATAAATGCAAACGCTTGCAACAAAAGAAGAAATCTTAAAACAAGTTGACCAAAAAAGGTATGTTTGGTTTCGTCAAGACGGATATTTTCAGGGAATTTTTGAACCTGGAGTCTTTATAAATAGACAAACCGCTAAATCTATTACTAGAGATGGATATAACAAGCAGAAATTATACGCTCAAAAATATCAATCTATCTGGAGATATGTTTTATCCGAAGATGAAATCCTTCGTGGATTAGTACAAATCCCAGAAGAAACCAATGATGGTGATGGTCGAGAGGCAAGAACAACAATTCTTTTTACGCCATACAATCTTTATGTTTCTCTTATTGGAATCTATTCTTCATATGATGAAACAGCATGGGAAAGAGTATTCGTATCTGAGCCATATCAACATTGCTTTACACGATACCAAAGGAAGGTATGAATGACATTTCAGGAACTATGTAAGAAATATGGTTTAGCAGATCATGGAAATTGCATTGGCAATGGTTGGGTTCCTCTTGCAGAGAATCTTATTATAGATTTAAAATCCATTGGATGGGATGGTAATATTGGACAAATAAAAGAAAAATTTGGAGTTTTGCGTTGGTATATAGAGGAAAGTACATCGGCTATGTATGAAAGGATATATGAGGCTGAGGCTGAATCTTCAAAGATTTGTGAGGATTGTGGCGCTAAAGGCTCTACTGTAAGTTGCGGTGGATGGATTAGAACAGTCTGCACAATCTGTTATGACGCACATATGAGTAACAAGTTTAAATAATATGAATCTTGGAGACTTAGTTATCTGCAAAGAGCCTAATATACGCTTTTTCAAAGATACTAATAATAATACTAATGGGTTTATTGTTATAGGTTATATGATTTTTATTGGATGTACTAATAATCCTGACTATTGTTATAATATCTACACGTTTCTATACAATGGCAAGTTAATATACCGGAGCACAAGATACAACAGAGAAACAATTGAAGAAGAATTTAACATAGTTGGTTGAAGGGTTTATTATGTCAATTGAGATTGGTGATCTTGTAGAAATGGTCGATAGTCAATTTCTTGCAAACACACCAGTATCATTTGGAGATGAAATTTATGTGCCAGTAAATACTAAAATGATTGTTGTTAGTAAAAAAGCTCAAGAATACAAAATTCTTTAGGTTGGTATGATGTAATAATTTATGGATTTCTTTATAAACAAATGATTGTTTACAGAATAACGACATTTACAAATGATGAACTAAAAAAAGAATTCAAGGTTGTTGTTTAAAATGAAACCTGGAGATTTAGTTAAACAACTGCCAAATTCTTGTGATCCTTATTATCCTTTTAATAATTTTTTTGCAAATGTTATTTATATAAGATCCAATGATTATTTGATTTTCCTAGGAAAAGAAGAGTTGTCTACTCCTGCGATTATGTCAATTTATAAATTTTTTTTTAAAGGAATTATTGTATGCAAACTTACAGAGCTCAATGACATGCAGGTGCAAGAATTGTTTTTACCAGTCGAGGAATAATTCACTTGATATTTCTCGCAAGTTTGGTATAGTCATTCGCAGGAGATACAAATGGGAACAAAAGCAGTATTGGTAATTGATGGATACAAAGAAAATATCATTGGAATGACGATGGATGGATTTCATAAAAATCTCATTTCGTTTTCACAAGAATGTTTTCGTATTGCAAAACGACTAAGGATTCTAGGTAAATTCAAAAGCAATAAAACCGATGCCATTGCAAAAGTTCTAGAGATTCTAGTCGAAAATCACAAAGATTGGCTGTTTTTAGATGATCCAAGAAACCCAGAATGGGTTAGTTATTCAGCTAAGCTAGTGCTAACTAAGCAGTTTCAAAATCTTTATCTTTACAATGGATATCTTGAAGATAGAGTTGGAGTATTCCAGTTAAACAAATCTTAATTGCATTATAAATTTTCTAACATTTTTCTGTTGCTTCCATCTCGAAAATATGCTATAAGATTTCATGTTTATTCCATGGCCATCGATTGAATCATTTTATAATGTAAGAAAAACAGTTGCCAGATATCCTGAATTGTTAAATGGCTCCAACAAAGTTACATATAAAGCAAAACTAAAACTACATGGTACAAATTCGGGTATTCAATGTCATGCTGATGGAACATTAGTTGCA
The DNA here is from genome assembly GCA_009885545.1 of Flavobacteriales bacterium. Lineage (GTDB taxonomy): Bacteria > Bacteroidota > Bacteroidia > Flavobacteriales_D > Crocinitomicaceae > M0103. The sequence goes on along the minus strand of VFKM01000012.1, from coordinate 50,340 downwards.
CAAAGTCGCACAAAAAATCTTTTGGCTGGGCATGATAATGCTGGATTTGCGAAATGGGTTGAAGAAACGTCTGTTCAGTGGAAATCACTATCAAGAGATCATGGAATCATTCTTGTTTATGGAGAGTGGATTGGAAAAGGAATCAATAGTGGGGCCGCAGCTTGTTTAGTACCACAAAAATCATTTTTGTATTTGCAACAAGTCCTCTTAGTGATTCAAATTATTTAACTGTGGATCCTGTGGTCCTTAATAAAGTTGTTAAGGGGATTCAAAAGACGTATGTTCTTCCATGGCATCAAAATCTCGAAATTGAAATTGATTGGTCTAAATCAGCAGAGGAACTTGAAAGGGTTGCTTCTAAATTAAATGAAAAAGTATTAGAAGTTGAAGCTTGTGATCCTTGGATAAAAGAAACATTTGGCATTGAAGGTGTAGGGGAAGGATTAGTTTTTTACCCGGTTTCAAAACTACATCAAGGAAGGAAATGTTTTTCTGATTTAGCATTTAAGGCAAAAGGAGAAAAACATCAAGTTGTCAAAACAAAGGTTCCAGTTCAAGTAGATTCTGAAACTGTTAATTCAATTAATGAATTTGTTGATTTGTTTTTAACTGAAGGAAGAATGAATCAGGGTGCAGTGTCAGTCAACAATGGTTCTTTAGAATTTGAAAAGAAGAACATTGGATTGTTTCTTGGATGGATTTCAAAGGATATTGAAAAAGAAAGCAAAGAGGAACTTAAGGTTTCTGGTTTTGAATGGAAACCTATAGCTAAGGTTTTGGCTGAGAGAGCAAGGGCATGGTATCTTAAGAAATCATAGAAATTTATGAGTTTATATGAATCTAATTGTCTTTTTAAACTTGGTGATCTTGTAAGATGTATAAGTGAAAATAAAGATAACCATTATTATAATGAATTAGGAATTATTATAGAAAAGGTTGTTTTTCCTGTTTTCCCATTTAGTCCACCAGATATTAGATATAAGTTATGGTTTTGCGGTTCTCAAAAAATTACAACTGGAATATTCCAACACTGGCTTGTGAAAATAAGCTAAAATGATTAAATTAAAACAAGGAAATCTTTATTTTGTCGGGAAAAATTTTTCTAATTTTAGAATTAAATCAATTGCTAATTTTTCAATTATTGGCAATGAAAATGGATGCCGTTTATTAGAAAATGATTGGTTGATTTATATTGAATCAAGAATTCCAGATGATTTTCCGTTGGAATGTTGTTATTTTCTTAGTAGGTTTGGTATAGTTTATCAATCATATGATTTTTTAGAATCATTTGAGAACCCAATAATTGAAAGAAGTTATTAAATTATGACGACAAGAACTGAAATAACTGATCTTGCATATGAGATTTCTGCAACTTGGCAATTACCGAAATATGCTGGTACAAATCTAACAGAAGCTCTTATGAAACTACATCTTAAGGGTCTAACAATAGAAGAAATTAAAGATGTGACAAATGATATTATGCAAATTGTCCATCGGTCTTATTAAAGGAAACAAAAATGACTTTGTCGTTTGAACAATTAAAAATATTACAAAAAACTGATCTTACAACTCTTTCTGATGATGAGTTGAAGATGATATGTGACAAACTTGTTGTGCGACTTTATACAATTAAAGATCATCGCATAGAATTACATTCTTACAATCAAGCAAGTGAATTAATACAAAGAATCAAGAATATTCTTGATTCAGTTGGTGAGACTGATTGTGAACTTGAATACGAAAATGCAGATGGCTCTTTGTATTATGCTCATAAAACAGACAAACTAAAACCAGCACTTCTTAAAGAAGTACAAACGATGATTGATCTCCGTCTTAGACAAGAAGAAGAACATATAAAAATTAGTTCTATCCGTGAAAAAGAAGAAGAAAATCTGTATGAACGTCTAAAGAAAAAATATGGATAACGACTAATCAAATATCCTTCTAGAACAACTCGTGATGGCCCTAGAATCGATTAGAATTTTATATGTGGCCTTCTGTATGTTTTATTATTTTGGATTCATTTAAAAGACTTGTGAAAATCCTTGATGAATTCACTTGAAATTGAATGTGAGATGTTGTATTCTTTCATACAAGGAAGGGAATTGGTATGAAATACAAAGTTTTTGCTCATGAAGATTGGATTCAGACATATGAAGTTGAGGCATCTTCGGAAGAGGAGGCAAAATTAAAGGTTCATTGTGGTCTAGGCACAGCACTGGATAATGAATTCGAATTTTGTGATATGGGTGATGAAAACCTTTGGAATGTTGAAGAAGCTGATTAATGATAAAGCCATTTGAACTAACAGATTTTAACATTGGAGATTTAGCTCAATGGAATGGGAAATGGCACATCGTTCTTGGATATGAAACCATAGATTCAAAATATTCTGGTTTTAATAGAAGATTAAGATGCCTTGTATGCTTTAATTTCAGAAAAAGTAGAATATTCCATCTTCTTCCAGGAAATGCAACAGGAAAAAATATCATGAAAGAATTAATTCCAGGTAATTTATATAGAATAACAGATTACAAAAACTCAGGGCGGGTTAAATCTTATGCAGTCTCATCTGTGGGTCTGTCTCTGGCTGCCAATGAAGCTGTTATCTGGGACAGATTTATGGAAATAGGGGATATATTCATTTGCTGTTCTTATGATGGTTATAACCAAACAGCCACCTACATTTTTAAAGGGGAAATTGTATTTGATCATCCTAGCAATTCTTTCTTAAGTTGCCTGGAACTTGTTTCATGAGTGTTAAATTTTTGGAAATTGGTTCTTTGTATAAGTCAGATATGAAACAAAGTCCATATGGAGTCCCTGGTAAATTTTGGATGTTATCTGAGAGTACCAATGGTAAAAGTCATTATCATGATGCTGTAATATTGCCCACAGATTTCATATTATATATTGGTACTTCAAAGGATAATAGAGAACTTTTTATGCTAAAAGATAAAATTGTTTCTTATCATATAGCTTTTATAGAAAATTTATTTTCTTATATTGATTTTATTAGTTGAAAATATGAAAACATTCCCATTACTAAATGAAGATAGAATAGAAATCCATAATTGGACATTAGATGAGGAAGAGTGCCCTATCTCCAAATATTCACCTTATAAAGAGAGTCATAAGCATTTTATGAAATGCGGAGATTGTGGTGTGAAACGATATGGTGCTTATGCAAGCCCTGGAAGCTATCATTATTTCTATTACGAGCATCCAAATCAAATTTTATCAACGCATGAAGTTATTCCACCATGTTTAAAAACAGGCAGTATGCCTGAGATTGCTATAAAACAAGTTTTCATATGCAATAAATGTTATCATATAATTCATGATTTTGCTATAAATTGTGATTGTTCGTATCTTGATAAAGAAGTGTTGATTATAAATGGATGCTTTTATCTTAATGGAAAATAATTTTTTTATGTGATCTTTTGATTGAGTATGAAAGTAAGATGTTAATATGAAATCATATCCTTCAATTAACGGAGAATTCTTAAAAGGTGTTCCCGTCTATGTTTTTGACAAACTAGATGGAAATAATATTCGTGCTGAATGGTCCAGGAAGCATAAGAGATTCATCAAGTTTGGTTCAAGAAATGTTTTAATAGCAGAAGATGATCCAATCCTGGGAAGATCAATTCCTTTATTAATAGAGAAATATGAAAAAAGTTTAACTGATCTTTATCGAAAAGAACAATTTGAAGAGGTTGTTTGTTTTTTTGAATATTATGGAAAGAATTCATTCGCAGGCCAACATGATCTAAATGACGAACAAACAGTAACTTTATTTGATATAAATGTTTATAAACATGGGATGATGCCTCCAAATGAATTCACCAAACTTCATATAAATGTTGAAACACCACATATTCTTCATGTTGGTAATTTTACAAAACAAATTGAAGAACAAGTTAAAAATGGCTCTTTGGATGGTATGACATTTGAAGGATGTGTTTGCAAAACAATTAAACCAATTAAAAACGGATATCCTTGTTCGATGTGGAAAGTGAAAAACATAGCATGGATTCAAAAAGTTAAAGAATTTTGTAAAGGGAATGTTGATCTAGAAAAACAATTGCTTTGATATTTTGTTCGCTTAATAATGATATTAAAGGAAATTAAGTTATGCCATGTCGTGGTCCTGAATCCAGTGAGCAAGAGTACTATAATTCTGAATTGAAAGAGAAGTGCCGTATCTTAGAATCTCAAGCAAGAACTTTGAAGCAAGAATTAGACAAAGTTATAAGGCTTTTATGTCAAGTATGCGAAGATTCCAAGCATAATTCACCATTGTGTTTAACACAAGAAACAGAAGAGTGGTATAAAGTTCATTCGAAATTTGATAAGCAAAGATTGAATTATGTTTCAAAAGAACTTATTGCAGCAGCCAAAAAACTTGGATATGAGCTAAGTGAGCCAGAATTAAAAAAAATACTGAAATAGGTTGATATTCTTCTTGTTTCTGTTATGATTGTTCTATGAATTATATTTCTAAAGTTCTTGAGGTCGAAACAGTCAATCTGAGAATTGCATTTGCTGAATCTGAATCAGATGCAAGATCAAAAGCCGAGGAACTTATGCTCGGCTTTACAATTAAACCAGTTTATGGAAATACAAGCAAACTTGTTCGATGGACTTTTCTTTATTTAAATAAACTGGAGCCAAAAGAGGGACCATTTACTTATGAAGTAAAGGTTAGGGCAGTATCTAAAACAGATTATACTGTTAGGGCGTCATCTCTTGAAAATGCAGCCAACAAAATCCAAAAGATCTTTTATAAAAAAGAAGAAAGCCAAAAGCTTCCATACCGTTGGACACTTCTAACAACATCTGTAGATGTCTAAATGAAGATTGAAGTCATCACGGATGAAACAGTATTTGGTTTCAAATGTGGAAATTTGTATAGATTTATACATGGAGATCATGGAAAACGTTATACACATTATACAACATATGATGTAAACACTGTAGATATCCGAGAAGCATTGTTAATAAATGATATTATTTTTATTATTGCCGCAGTGAAACATATGAAAAAGGAAATAGCTGTAAAAATCTTACACAAAGGACAAATTAAAATTATTTTTGGTTTAGAATCTTACTCTAATAAGTCTTGTTTTGAAGAGATAATATAAAATCGTTTTTATTTACAGATTTTTTTTGAAAAAATGTTTTATTTATTCTTTAATATAGGAGAAATGTATCGTCATATCAATAGTAATAATTATGGTTGGGTGGCTTATGATGGAACCACGTCATGTTTTATACAAGTTAATGATGTTATTATTGTAACAAAAGAAATAAATAAAAACAACAACATAGAAGTTTTACATCTAGGAACAGTGAAATTAGTATATGTTGGCTATTCTTTGAATCTTCTTCAAAGTCGTTGGAAGAAAATATCATGATAACAAGAGAAGAATTAATAATAGGAAAAATGTATATTGTAGATCAAGATGGAGCCGCAGAAGATCCTGATAAAAACTATTTTTGGTTGAGTTGCAATATAGGAACTAATTTTGATGGCTATCAAAGATTTCATCAAAAGGAATGGTTAATTTATCTTGGGATTGCTGAAATTTCGGATACGTTCTGTTATGAACCATATATTTTTTATACAAAGTATGGATTAATGTCAGCGTCAATAACCAATAGACATATCCTCCCAAGTCTGTCAAAATTAATAACATAGTTCAGTTGATATTCTAACTGGTTCTGCTATGATCCTTTTATGGGTTATCTTTCTCATGGCGAGGGACAAAAAGTTCTTAAACACTTTAACCATTCTTGCTTCAGGTGTGGAGCATCAGTTCTTTGTCCTGTTTCTGGTAAAATCAAATACATGGGAGAGGATGGTAAACTTCTTGTTTGCAGAAGAAATGGATTCCCAAATACAAGAAACTATTTGACTATTGATCATATCATCCCGAGGGCACAAGGAGGAAAAAATATTAGAGAAAACTATATGGTTTTATGTTGGAAATGCAATAATGAAAAAGGAAATAAAGATCCTCTTGTTTGGGCACATAGGTATCTTGATGGAGATAGGTTAAAAGAATTCATTGGAATGTATTTGATTGCAAGAAGCCAGCATGGAGAATCTAAATGAATACAGATTTAGAGATTGGAGAGTTGTACCAATTTATTCCTCATATGAATAGTATAAATAATTTTTATCCAATATATGGTGAACCAATTGATATTATTAATTTTGTTAAATTAGAATCTAATGATATTATTCTAGTAATTTGGAGAGATGATACATCTGATCCCATTGCAGGAATCTTATTTAAAGGAAAAACGTATTTTATATTTGGAACACATATAGAAGGAAATAGATCTCAATTTGAAAGTATGAGTTGAAATTATGTTACTTGAAACTGGAGAACTTTATCAGTTTATCGGAGATGATCTTTTTTCATATTATCCGGCTCTTTATTTTAAGTCTTTTCGATTAAAAAAAATAATACCAAATGATATTGTTTTGATAATTGATACAAGAATAGATAATGATATCACTATACTTTTCAAGGGAGGAACATATATTCTTCCTACTATTGGCATTAGTAAGAATGCTTTTTTATTTAAAAAGATATAATAAATGATTTACTCTAATATTGGAAATCTTTATAAGTTAAAAGAACGTCTTAGTTTTAGGTCAAATGATGCACCAAGCTATGAACTTGGATCACCACCTTATTCTGTTGAGGGAGAAAAAGGTGAACTTTATATATTTTTAGGAATTACTAAAAATGGCAACTTAAGTTTTTTTAGCAAACAAGGTTGTGTTTTTCTTTTGGAAAGTCATTTCTATAGATGTTTTAAGGATCCTAAATGGTTCCAACTGATAAGCTGAAGGCATTATTATATTAATATAATGGCTGAAATTATTAAATAAATAACAAACAGAGTCATTTAACAAACGAATAATTGCTTGATAATCCGTTCCTCTTCTGCTAATCTATTCTTCTATGGCAAAACTGAATATTGAATCACCCGAAATCGAATCCTCCGGTGTTCTTGATGAGGATTCTTTCGGAATTGGAAATGTCGGATTCATTTTGAGTCTTCTCAGGAACAAAATCTATTCAAATATCAAAAGAGCAATTGTGAGGGAATATTCCTGTAATGCAAGAGATGCTCACAGAGAAATTGGGAAAGATGATGTCCCAATTGAAATTACAATTCCAACATTTTTAGATCCGAATCTCCGTATTAGAGATTTTGGGCCAGGAATCAGTCCAACAAGAATAAAAGAAATTTTCATCAAATATGGAAATTCAACTAAAAGAAATAGTGATGTTCAGGTTGGGACATATGGAATTGGCGCAAAGAGTAGTTTTGGTTACTCTGATTCCTTTATTATCAATACATTCATTGATGGTATTCATCGTTCCTATAATGCAATTATTGATGAATCTCGCTGTGGTAAATTAGTTCTTTTATCAGAAGAATCAACAATTGCTAAAACTGGAACAGAGATCGTTATTCCAATCAGAAGTAATGATTTTTCAGAATTTATCAAAGAAATTCACCACATTACTAAATGGTGGGACGTTAAACCTGTTATCAAAGGTGGAGGTGTTGTCTTTGAAAATAATGTTACTGTTTTATCTGGAACTGATTGGTATATTAACAAAGGATCAAATCATTATGGAAACAGAGAACTATTTTTGATTGTTGATGGAATCGAATATACATTTGATTTTTCTTGCGTCCCAATTAGATTTAATTACGGGGTTTCTTTGTATCTTAAGTTTAAAACAGGAGAAATTTCTGTTTCGGCCAATAGGGAGCAAGTAGAAATTGATGATAAAAACAAATTTGCTATTACTAAAAAACTACAGGTTCTAGAAAAAGAAATCGATAAAAAAGTTGAAGAGTCTATTTCAGGAGCTTCCACTTTTATTGAAGCCAATTGTCAATTTGATGAATTATCAAAAATCTTTGATCGTTTTGATAATTGCATGTGGAAAGGAATAAAATTATTTGGTGCAGCTACGACTCTAACTCATGGAGAAATTGTAAGATATGATCGAGTTATTGGATGTAATCTTGTAAAAAAACAAAAACACTATTCAAGTCACACTTTACCAATCAATAAAGAATCAATTTATTGTGTTATGCAACAGATGCTTCCTTTTGATGCAAGAGCGCAAAATTTTGCAATAAAGTTGCTAGAAAAGTTTCCTAGCAAGACTTGTGTTATTTTAATGAAATTTTCTGATTTAAAAGAAATTACAGATAAACGATTAGACCTTCTTGAATTAGTACAATCAGAAGATTATTATAAGCCAAAATCTAAAAAAGCTTCTCTTGGCAGACTTACGTTTTTTGTTCTCGGTAAGGGCACAACAGGATTTCAGAGGACATCTTTTGATAAGTTTGAAGAGGATACAAAAAAGAAAGTCTGGATTCATTTAAAGAAATCTAATCAACAATATTCATCAGCACAAACATATATTCCTTTGCACAAAGGAATAGAGATTGATATTAATGGTTTGTCAAAATATTCGGATTGTAAAATGGGAGATTATAGTATTTATGGATTTTGCGATAATGTTCCAAAAGACAAATTAGAGGATGCAGTCGAAGAAATTCAATCATTTGATGATTATTTAGATAATGATCTGAAAACAAGTCAAATTGATCCTGGCGAAGTTCTTTTTGCTTGTTCTACAGCGGCTCATCATCAAACTTTATTTGATGATGAAGAAATAAAAATGATTGCTAAAACTAATTTGTTAAAATATAAAAACTCTCCAATGATAAGTTATCTGGAAGAAGCTGTAAAATTTATTACAAAGAGAAAAAGTTTGCTTGTTTATCAAGTATTTGTAGAGAGAAACACACCACATTCTTCTTTTCTTAAAGAATTGAAAATTATGGTTAAGGTTTTAAGAAATCATTATCCTTTGTTAAAATATTTTGCAAACAAAGAAAATGCTCAGGATTATTATTATTGTAGAAATAGAGATTGCGAGATCATTGATGAAGACCTTTTTGATTATATTAATCTAATTGATACAACATTTGAGAAATCAAAAAAGAATCCATGATTATTACTTGAAACCACTAACAGACTCCAATACAATACAACCAGTTCAAATTCAGTCGTCAATAAAAGGAAAAAACATGACAATTTCATATATGGTATCAAAGCAATCCATCACAGTTAACTTTGATGGGCAAACGCACACTGTTTTAGTATCTGATACAGGAACCTTTGAGGCAGTCAAACTTGCCCTCAAAGAAGGGAGAGAGGACGATGTAAAGGTTCTGGTTAATAGACCAGCACAAATTGAGAAATCATCTGGTGGAGCCTTCAAGGTCGTTGATGGTCAAGTAATGGTTGATGGAGCTGCCGTTCCAGGTGAACTTGGTCGCCAGATTATGGATTTCTCAAATGAAGGACTCCCATTCCAACCTTTAGTGAATTTCTTCAGGAATCTTCAAAAGAATCCTTCGATGAGAGCAGTTACTCAATTATTCTCCTTCCTTGAAAGGAATCGACATCCGATCACAGAAGATGGAATGTTTATTGCTTATAAGAAAGTAAGGAATGATTTTCTTGATATTCACTCTGGCAAATTTGATAACAGCCCTGGCAAGGTTCTTTCAATGCCAAGGAACCAAGTGAATGAAGACCCAAATCAAACTTGCTCCTTTGGTCTTCATGTCGCCAATTGGGATTATGCTGCGAATAAATATGGAAGTCCATCGGATACCATGCTTGAGGTTGAAGTGAATCCAGCAGATGTTGTGGCTATTCCAATTGATTATAATGAATCAAAAATGCGATGCGCTGGCTACAAAGTCCGTGGAGTTGTTACAAATCCAAATGCGAACAAGCATCTGGTCCAAGAGCCAAAAGAGAATGATCCAGTTTCTTGTACTCCTTTTAAGGAAGCTGAGTCGGAAGATGATTGTCTGGAATGTGGTGGATCTGGTGAATGGGAGAAAGAATGTCATGATTGCGATTGTTATTCCTGTAATAGTACTGGATATTTAATGGAGACTTGTGCTTATTATGATGGATCTGGTCTTAATCCAGATCAAGAGGAATCAGAGGAAGTGGAGCCAGATGTCGCAATAGATTCCTATGTTCCAATGGCATTTCATTCTGAGGTTTCATTGAAGAAAATGTCAACAGACAGACTAAAATCTTATCAAAAGAAACTTGAGACTTTGGAACTTAGTGTGGATGGAAGAGACTTGGATTCATTAATGCTTACTTTAGTTTCTATTGACAGTCTACTAATCAATAGAGCTGCTAATTCTGCATGATTATAAACATTTTTGCCATCTAATGCAAAACATACATTAGATTAAAAATCTTTATTATTGATAATGGACTCTGTTTTAAGTAAGGAATATTACAGAGTCCATATCAAGCAACTTCTTTTTAAAATTCCAAAAATTATAGATGAAAACAAAATTTCTGAGATATGAACTTTACAGACCGACCCAACCAATTTGGATGCCGAGTTTTTATTTGCAAGAATCTTGGTTTCCTATTAGTTCAACAGATTGGTTGATCTATCTTGGAGTTAATAAACATCCAAATTATATTTATAATAGTGTCCAAAACTTATGGTATTCTAAACATGGGATTCTTCATAATTGGATCAAGCACAGTAATAACGATTATATTATATTGTTTAAATCAGAAGAATTATAATTGATATAATAATGCGTTGATTATATAATACAATTATGAGAATTTTTAACATATCAAAGATTGAAGCCAAAAATATTCCAGAATTAGAAACAACGAAGAGCATTGATTTTGTTAACAATATTGTACCAAATATCAAACAAAACCATTTTCTGAGTAGAACCTCTGATATTGTTTCTGTAAAGCAATCATATACAACTGATTCAATTTATGAAGGATATTTGAAACGATCAAAAACACCAGAAGAATATGAAGGGAAAAAAATAAACTTCTAAAAGAATTATCCCAACCAACTTCAAGTGTTAGCAAATTTGTTATGTCTCTACATGATGCATTTGATCAACATATTCCATTTAGTATTTCACCAGAAGTAATCCACTCTATCATCTCTCAAGAAATTGCTCAATATGTCAAAAACAATTCAACTGATAAAACAATTGAATCTTTATTTACAAATACACCAGGGATAAAGCAGCATATCTCAGTTTCTATAGATCATTTTGTTTATGGTGAAGAGAATAATTGGTTGGAAGGAGTCATTAAGTTCAGAAATAAGCTGATTGAAAAAATCCCTTCTGATATTTTAGAATATATGCTTCCAAAACTATCAACTGGAACTCTCGAAACAGAGGTTGCACACTTGGTTTCTTTTATGGATGCAGCATCAAATTATTATTCATATGGAATGACAACTTGTTGTGGTATCCCAAAATTTCAAATTGAAGGAACAGCAGAAGATTGGGAAAAGGTTTTAAATTCTGCTGATAAGTTATCAGGCTTATTGCCTGGATTGAAGGAATATTTTGATAATCTTAGACCAGTTCTTAGAGAGATTAGAAACACTGTTGATGGTAACAAGATTGATGAAGATTGGTGGTCTTCGATCTATAAAATTAACACAGGATCTGGTGGTCCTTTTTCAAATGGTTGGTTTAATGCTTTTTATGCTCATCTTTATGATATAGATCATGAAACAAATAAGTCGATAGCGTATTTAAAAAACAAAGAACATCGTTATCTTAATGATTCTAAAAGATTTGGTGGATTGAAACTAAACAATTTTCCTTCTAATCTTTCTTGTGTTCCATTTACATGGAATTACTATGGAAATGAAATTCCGATGTCATTCGTTTCCGGGGTGCTATCTGTAGAGTTTGTTGATGGATTTTTAAAACCTAGATTAGGTGTTTCTATTGTAGAAAACAACAAGTAACTAATTTGGTTGATATTCTCTCTGAAACCAGTAAGATGATTCAAGGATAAACAAACATGGATTTTCAAAGGTTAGAATTAAACTTCATTTCCACAACGGCTCTTGAATTAAACATCCATACGTTTATTATGTTTCAGCAATGGTTGACACAAGTTGGTTGGGAACCAGTAATTGAAGCTATTCTAGAAATGAATTCAACTGAAGATAAATCAAGTAATTAAAATGGAACCCCAACCGACCATTGGCTCTCTCTATGAATGTAAAATACGTGTATTTTTGAACATCCATAATGATAAGAATCAAGCATGCAGAACCTCAATGTCTATCATGAGAAACTGGGCTAGTAAATTTAAATATTGCGAAACTATTATAGGAAATTCATATATCTTATTAGATAAAGATATTGTTATTTTTCCAGACAGCAGTGGAGAGATCACGGCATATTGTTACAGAGTGTGGGACATTACAAATGGAACTACATTTTGGTATGCTTGGTCGATGGGTCAGAATCATCTTAAGATACAAGGATTTAGATTTAATGAATTATTTCAGTTAGTGAATAAATAAAAATATGTTAATTAAATTAGAATCTCCTGGCGGCCTTTATTGTACTATAATAGATCTTTATTTTGGCTTTATTGTTAAAAAAGGTTCATTATTAATAATGGTTGCTAATAAACTTGCTAAACCTAACGAATATGGCACATTAACAATGTTTGTAACTGGTGCAAATATTATTGTAACTATTGATTATTATGAAAGTACTGGGTTAGGTTTCTATGGTCTTGAAAGAATAAGTTGACCTTCTAGGAAACAAATTCATATTCAAGATAAGAGTCTATATAACCTACTCCATGTTTTGTTAGTGTTTTAAACCAAGTATAATCTATTTTATCATTTAAAATTTCTAATACTAGAAGCCAATCATTTTTTTTGATTTCATTGCCAAATGAAAATTCCTCTAAAGAATCCCATAATGGTTCTGACATTGCTCCTTCATAAGTGATTAAATCACCGACATGAAATTGTTTATTATCATTTTTTGCCATGATCGTAGGTGGGAGGGGCGTTGGTTTGATTCAAATATCGTTGTTTCACGTCAATAATATCTATGTTTCATTCAAATTTATCAAATCATATAATGGATAAGTTAATGTTTCAATTTCGGATGAGTTTGGATAAATATCAACAAGTCCATGCCTGCATAAAACAGTCATTTTCCAACTACAAAAAGCATTTCTTTCCATAACAATAACAGGAATAATCCAATCTGATTCTTCATCCCGTTTTCCCATCAATTCTTTTCCTGTACTCTGAATAGTGTTTAGGGGATAGGTAAGCACAGTAAGGCGCAGCCAGTATAACTCACCGATTTTGGGTATATTTTTATGTTTCATGTTTTTGGATTACATAACAAAATACTACTGATTCAGACATATCTGCTTATGTAATTTGTTTATTTTCATTAATTTTTTTCTGGTATTGAATATTGTCATAAAACAAATATTTTATTTGATTATTTTGATAAAATATATCATATATTCCATATTTGCATAAAATAGTTGTTTTCTCAACGTCTATTTTATAAAATGATTTAATAAAAAGAGGTATTACCCAATCAAGCTTAATTGCATTGCATTTATCACTCAATTCAAATTCAGTTGCTTTACCTGAACCTTGTTGGAACAAACATTTTCTATTTTTTAACCAATAAAGCTCTCCAATTATAATGCAATTTTTCATGTACATTTAATATTAGTTTAATAAACTAATATCATTAATTTTATTTCCCAATTTTTTTTGGGAATATCTGTTGTATTTAAGGATAAAAAAAGTATCCTTTCTATTAGATGAGAACGCATACATTATATAAAACGTCATTTATCATAACGTATTATAGTATAGTGTAGTGTCACAGCCAATTCTTCCCCCTTGGCGACTACATACTGATTTTAACAGATTCTGTCGGCATTCTCAACTGAATTATCTCAAAATTGTCCGATGCCATGGAGCCTGAGAATGCATAAGGAATCGCGTTGCAACTTCTATGCCAACCTAATCAAAAACAATCGGTTGATAAACCAAAGCCATTGAGGTACAACATGGGTATGAAGACAAGCGCAGGAACCAGGGCACCGAGAACAACCAAGCAGCCGAGCCTCAAGACGCTAGAGCGATGGTCCTTTGATGGCATCGCAAAGGCTACTGATGGATGTACTGTAGAGCCTGACGGGCGATGTATCCACGGGAATCCTTCGTGGCTTTTGGAGCTTGGGTATATTTGAACTCTAGCAATCCCTGTGCCATGTTGGCTCTAGGGAAGCAATAAATAATCAGTTGATAATTGAAACAGAAAGAAGTATAACAAGAACATGGCAAACAAGAACGCATCTGAAGTCAAGTCAACCGCAACTGTCAACGTAGGAAAGGGAACCGAAATGAACGCTGATCTTCTCGCCAATATGGCAACTTTTGTTCGCAACGCAACTGAGGGAACTCGCATTCGGGTTTCCAAGAGCGGCAAGACCAAGACCTTCGTAGTGATGTCTCGGTTTGCTCACCGAGGGCGCACTGGCCGCACGATCCTTACCCTCAATGCAGGAGAGGGTAAGGAACCCTTGAAGGTCGGAGCCATGGAGCTTCTCCAGGCATTCGGAGAGGAGGTCTTCTTTCAGCCATCGGCTACGCCGGTTCCCGTAGGAACCCGCGGAATCAAGCCTCGCACTGAGGCAGAGGTAGCGGAGATTGCTGCGAAGAAGGAGGCAGATAAGGTTGCTCGCAAGGCAGTCAAGGCTGTTTCTCCAACGAGGGTCGAAGGCCCTCCGGTTCCTGCCGCAGCGGTGGTAGAGGCTGCAATGGAGTCCGATGTCGTCGAAGTGACCGAGGAGCCATCCGATCAGACAGTTGCAGAGATGGAGCCATCAGAACCCGCTGTAGAGGCACCTGAGATTGCACAGGAGGCTGTTCTGGAGGCTCTAGAGGTTTCGATGGATTCTGTTGAGGTAGAGGCATCAGAGCCCGCTACAGAGGCTCCTGTGAGCGAAGAGGGAGAAGGAGAGACTCGCAGCATTGCTGATCTCCTGGCGAAGTATGCTGCTCAGGATGTAGAAGACGCTAGCGAGAGCAACTGAAAGCAGGGATTGGGCCAGTGCAATGCTGGCCCAATCCGAATATCAACAACCATGCCAAAGCCGAGGTCCAAAAATGGATTCTTGGCTTTTGGTGTTTCTATTTTTAATTTTATCTTGGCACAGTTGTTGCATTATAGAGTTGAATCAAAATAGAAGAAATCCTATGATGCAACATTGATGCCAAATTAATCAGTTGTTATTCGTTCCTGTATCGGCTAAACTCTGATTCATGGAACAGACAATGACGATTCAACTTCCCGAGTCTACAATGATTTCTTCTCTTGGATTCAATCCCAAGGGAGAGGTGCTGACCGCAACCTACAAGAGCGGTGGCATTTATGAATATGCTGGAGTGACATGGGAGACTATGCGAGTCCTTCTCGACTCTGCCTCTCTCGGAAAGGCATTTCATGCAATTATCAAAAAGAATGAGCACCTCTATCCCTACAAGCGAATTGCTTGATATTCAATCTGAAACCTGATAGGATCAATTACATGACAAAGCCGCTTTCTACTCTGGAAGAGTTGCTTATTCTTCTAAGAGAATCTGGATTAGAGCCTGCATTTTCATATGAAAATGGTGAACTAGTAATTGATACAGGAGTATCAACTGATTGCGAAGGCAATTTAGTCGCTTGGGAGCCAGAGCTAAACGATTATTGAAACAATCTGTTGAAACCAATCCATAACTAATATAGGATCAATCACATGAAGAACTCAACTCTCAGGGCTTCAGTTAAGGCAATGCGGTGGGCTCAAACTCTTTCAGCTATTCTTAGCTGCAAGGGAGGCCCTATGAAGGATTCTAGGATTCCTCGCGGTGGTGCCGTCAATGACGAACGCAACCTTATTTCTGAATGGTCCGAGGATCAGATTGATGACAGAGAGATGGACTGTTGGGATTGAAAGAGTAAAATGGAAATTATTCACAGAGGCACAAAACCAGAAGATATAATTGTTTATCTTCAATGTTATAATTGTGGCACAACTGCACAGGCGAAAGCAGGTGAACTTGTGACATCACCTGACCAGCGAGATACAAGAGAAAATGTAATTTGTCCTGTTTGTGAAAAAATCATGTATGCGGTGCGTAGATAGTGTTTTTAGGATTGTGCAGGGGTCAACAGTCCGCTCAAATGATAAGGAGACAAAATGGAAAACAACAAATTTTATCGCACAGTTTTTACAATTGAAGTTCTTTCTGATGAGCCTTTACAGGCTGATGGAATGGGATTAGAAGAGATCAATTATGAAATTACAGAAGGGCACTGTTCTGGAGTTGTTACTACAGATGGCTCAATGGAAGTGACGAAAAAAGAAATGAGCGATCTTCTGTATGCTCAAGGCTCTGATCCTAGTTTTCTATTCGGTGATGAGACTAGATCTTGTGATGAATATGGCCACATTCCAAGACATGATTGTTGTTTAATAGGGTTGAAGCAAGAAACAGAATGAATTTACTTGATAATCAAACTGTAATGTGATATTTGTCATGGTAAGAAAGGCTATTGAAATGTCAATGTCGAAGGAGTTTCAGATGTATTTGCGCAACCAATTAGATAATGGTTGCTCATATGATGATATGTTCGCCTTGAGAGACATCCTGACAGATTGTCTTCATTTGGCACATAAGTTGCAAATCAACATTGATGATCGACTAGAAGATGCCAAAGAAGTTTTCTATACGGAGAAAGAATTAGAAAATGAATAAGTTTGCCAAACTAGCATCTGAACAACCTTCTTACCCTGGTGCAATGGATTTTGTTAAATCCGCAGCAAAGCACATGGATTCATTTGTGCGAGAAGAGGGTATGGAAAATGCATTCATAGGAGATTCCATGGCGAATTTCCTTGCAAATATGATGCTTATGTCGGATGAGCTTGGAATAGAATTTCAGAATGTTTATTCTGAGGCTCTCATTCTAAAAGAATCATCGCAAATTGATTGATAATCGCCCAATAACCTGATAGGATCAATCACATGAAGAACCGAGCAGCACTTGAGTCAGTATTTCAACATCTTCTGGCTGCACTAGCGAACGAAGAGGGAGTTCAATCAGAAGTCTATGAAGCCTGTTATGAGCTTTGTGAATATCTACATGGCAAGGAAGCTGCATCCTATCTTGGAAGATTTGTGGATGCAACTGACAATAATTTCTATTTTCAAGATGGAGCACTCGAGGAATTCTGTAGGAAGATGATTGAACTCCATTTTTCAAATGGAGTATCATAAATGAAAAAGAAATACTTCATGTGGGTTCCTATCATGTCATCAGGAAGAGTTGTAGTAGAAGCAGACTCACCGGAAGAAGCTGCAAAAGCAATTTTTGGTGGCGAAGGAGAAATCGATAAAGTCGAGGGAGAAGAGCTTGCATTTGTTATGGATGCCGAGTACTATCTTCATGATTATGTTGGAGGAAAAATGATAGATTTATTTTCTCCAGAACAATTAGTTGATAATCAGACAGAAACCAAGTAAGATCAATAAGTCAACAGGTCACTAAGAAAGGTTAGGATAATAAAATGGCAGGACCAAAGTGTTCAACTCAACGTGGCAAGGTTTCAAAGCATCTCAAGTCGGGAAGTCAAAAGAAGTTTCGGAATGACAATCCTGGCGCTCTTGCTGCCTATGCTGAAAAAATGTCAAGGAGGATCAATCGAAGAATCAAGAAGAAGAACCGAAAGGGTGGACGGCAGATGGTATCTGCTAGCTGATAAATAATACTTGATATTTTGGGGGGAATCAAGTATACTTAGGACATCAAAAGGGAACATGGGTTCCCATCCAGCCTCTGAAGCTTTAGTGGATGAGCACGAAACTTTTAATTTCGCGAAGCGAGATCGTTACTCGACAGGGGCACAAATGAAATACTCAGTAGTTCTTCTTGATATCCCCTATCAACCTAATGTAGAAAAATGGAGATCACAAATGGAAAAGATTGGATGTCTATCAAGCCCGAAAATCATGCCCCTTGATAGGCTTATTGAATTTAATACTAAATTATTTGGCGACCATTCTGTTACAACAATTCGTTATGTTTCCTTCGCAAGAGGATATGTAATTGATAGTAATTTTGGCATACTGGAAAGCAATGAAGGTACTTTGTCGAGTGTTGTTCTTCTTTTACAAGAGGAAATTACTAATCATATTCATAAAATCTATCAGGGAGGCAAAGACCTTTTGGACCTGTTAGCTTAATTCTGTTGCAATCTGAAATTAGAGAGGCTATGTAACAACACCATGACTAAAAATCTAGATGCAGAGAATGCTGTCCTTACTCATTCAAATTCTTGGACTGACAAGACGATCCTAAAGCTATTATACAATTTCATTGATTCAAAGGATTTAGCTCCAGAGCTTGATGGTTTTCTTGAAGAAATTGCAGATGAAGAACAAGACGAAGACGAAGAAGATGGATTTTTCTCAGATGATGAAGGTTTCCTTGAGAAAACCTCTAGGCAATTCGATTGATATTCGACTCATAACCTGATAGGATCTAACACATGAATCAATTATATAAAGGCCCTCTAGGCGAACAGTGGTTTGATAAACCAGGTCGTCGCGCTCTGATGGAATGGGCTGTTAATGTAAAACCAGGGGATTTGTATCATGGCTGCGATGCCTATAACCATGTAGTATCTAAATCAGAAATTTACTATGGTATTGTTGCCATGGAGACTGATGACGAAACTGGAGAAGTTTACGGTCCTTGTTTTAATAAACATATCAAAACAAATGATCTTGACAATCACTCTGATTGGATTGTTGTTGAAGTTGATTTCCAATCAGAGGATGGATCATGCCATACCTGTCCTGGTGGTGGCTGTGCAGAGCCTCCTGCCTCTCTTGAAGAAGTCAAAGAATGGCAACAAAGAGCCAAATCTTGCGAAGGCGATTGGAATTTTACTTTTGTTGAAATTGATGAGCGAGGTTGCAAGAAATAACCATAAATCAGTTGATATTCAAGAGTAATTCTAGTAAGATCACAAACAGCAAAGGAAGCATATGGGAGCAAATCAGTTTTGTAACAATGGGTCTGGTCTGACAGCGAAAGAAGCCTTTTCAGATTTAGTTGATGATGCTTTATTTGAGTATGGTCACAGAGGATATACTGGCACCATCGCAGAAAAAAGCAGTTTTATTATGATTCAACCAAATGAGGGTGAAACTCCATCTCAATGCGCTCGCAGGCTTTTGTCATCAGATGACAGACGTATTGATGATAAATGGGGGCCAGCAGGTTGCATCAAGGTTTCTGATGGAAAATGGTTGTTTTTTGGTTGGGCGTCATCATGAATCAACTTCTTGAATTGTCTAAATGGAAACATTCTGACATCGAAACTAACACTGAGAGAAGCGTGCGACTCGCAGCATCTCATTTGGGAGACTATAGTCATCGGGAAGGGATGACTGGAGAGGATATAGAAACCATTTTATCCTATTTTCTTACAGATGTTCTTCATCTATCGGATAAACTAGGAATCAACTTTGATTCATGTCTTCGCATGGCACTGAACAGCCACAAAATTTGAAACTCATAAAGCACCGATAATTCATTGATATTCCCTCTTTGAACTGATATAGTCTGACTCATGGAAACACAATACAGACTCCGGGGCGAGATCAAAGATTTCTCTTTTGAAGTTGATTTTGATACTCAAACAGAATGTTGGGGAGTATTTGGATGTGAATCTGGCTTTTGTTATTCAACATGGTGTAGCGAAGAGGAGGCAGCAAGTAGGCTCCAAGAGATGACAGAATAGTTCAAGAATTCTCTTGGTTTGTCTCAAAAATTTGTTATAATGAGTCATGGACAAAGACGCTCTTGGTGATAGAATGAAGGAACTAGAAGGAGTTGAGGCCCACAGACTCCTTGACCAAACCTTGCCAATTTGCATTCGTCTAGATGGGAGAGGATTTAGTTCTTTTACAAAAGGAATGGATCGTCCTTTTGATGTCAAAATGCAAAATTTGATGAAGGAAACTACCTTGCAACTTGTTAAAGTATCCAATGCTATTATTGGATACACTCAATCAGATGAAATTTCTTTGATTTTACATTGTAATCCAGAGTCTCAATCCTATTTTGGTGGAAGAGTCCAGAAAATCTGTTCTTCACTAGCCGCTGATGCCTCTGTGTATTTTAATTCAAGGCTTCCTGAGTTCTTTCCAGAAAGAATCAACAGGTTTCCTACATTTGATTGTAGGGCATGGAACGTGCCTTCTAAAATGGAGGCTTGTAACACCCTCATTTGGAGGGAGCTTGATGCCTCTAAAAATTCTATTCAGATGGCAGCAAGATCACTGTTTTCTCATAGGTCATTACAGGATTTAAATGGTGAACAACTGAAGAGTAAGATGCTTTTGGAGGCAGGGATTGATTGGAATGATTATCCTGTATCATTCAAACGAGGCTCTTACTTCCAAAGAGTTAAGGTTTCAACTCTTTTTTCTAAAGAAGAAATTGAAACCTTGCCTTTAGGGCACAATGCCAGGAAGAATCCTGAATTGATTGTTGAGCGTTCCAGAATCAGTAATATACAGGTTCCTCAGTTGTCAACCATTGCAAATATCATTGATTGTTTGTTTGATGGTGCGGCACCTGTCCTCAAAGATGCCATTTAGGAATCACCAGGAGACCCGCCAAGACTTCCAAATTGTTTGTTGGTGCTCTGGTCCATCTGGAGAGTTTGCGGGGCTTAAACGGGCTCCAGTGCAATGTTAAAACAAATAGATGGATATTAGGAGTCGTCAACAATTCAATTGATATTGGTATCTAGTTATGTAATAGTGAATACATGACCGGACCAGCAGCAGTCAGTTTTTTGTTGTTTTTGTTCTTCTGTTCTGTTGCAGCAATTGCGATTGGAACAGGAACAATGGCTGTTTATACAATTGTTGGACTGTAATAGAATATTTACTTGATATCACAGGAACAATAAAGTATAGTTGGGAAATAAACCATAAATGCTGTGGTTTAGAATAACTTTCTTTAACTCCCATGTGCCGGATGCACAGGCAGGTCTTCTAAACCAGCCACGACAGGTTCAACTCCTGTATGGGAGGCAAATAATTCACTTGATATTCCTTCTTGGTTCCTGTAAGATCACTCACAGATAAGGAGACGCAAAATGGATATTTTCGCAAGTATGTGGATCTCATCGGCATTTGTTACTCTGTTCTTTGCAGTTGCAAAGATCGCTCTCGTATAGTTCTGATGAAAAGGAGTCAAACATGGTAGCAATGTTTTATCTATCAATCGCCTTCGCGTCTTGGTATGGAGTCGGAACTGTTCTGGCGGCAACTCTTGCCTAGCAAATAGGATGCCAAATCAATCAGTTGATAATCAGTTCAGGATAGAGTAAGATCAGTAAGTCAGATGGGCGATAGCAAAAAAGGAATAATAAAAAATGTCAAATCCAATTCGTGCTGGCCCCTAAGACCTCTAACACTAAATAATTGAGTTTTTTATAAATTGATTGTGTTTTACAGGGCGGCAGAATGGTTCTTGCTAGTGATTGAGTGTCTCAATCGCACCATGCAAGAATTGGAAGCGAGATTTCTGCGGCAAATAGGTGTGGCTCGCCTATATGGGGCATCGGTAAGGTGCCTCTAGGACTTCTGTCAGGTTGTATCTTTTTCCTGTCAAGGCCAGTCATTAGGGAAAATCGTGCAACATCATTCTGATAGAATGTTAAATCACATGGATGCGATAGGCAGACTCCTTTCATGTGATCCGACTAAAACTGCGCCCTTGTGGTGGAGGATTGCTGGCGAACCACACAGATTTGGCTTCTGATGATCAAAATTACTATAACGTGGCCAGTTGCAATATAGTCAATAATTAGAAAATCAATCAGAATGTAAAGATCGCATGATGATTCCTGATATTCATGCGACCAAAGAATCAGGCCCCTTTTGGTGGCGGTGCTGCTGGCTAAACCAAAGCCCTGAAGATCACGCTATTTGCTTGGGCAATACTAGAATATTGTAGAGTCAAGTATATGTACCTCTGGCCATGCTAAGACTTGAAACAGAGCATGATTCCTCTTGTGGCTGTTGATCGTCTATATTCCACGAGATAGGTTCCTTTGACAACCAACAGAGGAAAGGATGGAAATTGTCCTAGTGGTTGCTAGCGTAAGCAGGATCGCGTAAGAGTCCTGCATTGTTGATTCTTGAATATCAACTGATTTGAATTTAGTAGCCAACGAGGCTAGCTCAAGTCATGGCATAAACTATAAAAAAGCCATAAGACCTCAGATGCTGGTCGAAGCATTCAAATCAGTTGATATTCAAGAATCGATCTGTTATACTCTTTGTATGAAACTTAAAGATT
This sequence comes from Flavobacteriales bacterium, assembly GCA_009885545.1. Lineage (GTDB taxonomy): Bacteria > Bacteroidota > Bacteroidia > Flavobacteriales_D > Crocinitomicaceae > M0103. The sequence goes on along the minus strand of VFKM01000012.1, from coordinate 27,966 downwards.
TGTTAAAGGCACTTAGAAAATATCCTCCAAATACAGAAGTGGTAGTGGCAGGTGCTCATGGGTTTGATTGCCATTATGAAGAATCTGAATTTGTAATTCATGCTGGGTTTTTCGTAACAGACAAACTCAGTGAGGCTCATGGATTTTTTGTGGATAGGACCATAGCATATTCAATTCAGAATGACGGCAAGGAATTGCTGGATACCACATCTTCGACAGTGGCTCCAGCAATTGCTCTTCTGAAACCCCAATTTTGTAATCATAAAAAAGAACAAAGATAAATCCATGAATAAAGGCGAACTGCTAATCTTGGCTCTTGATGCTTATTCTGTAATCGAGGATTATTCAAAAGTTATTGAAGACAAGTATTCTTCAGAGTCGCTTCCTGGGTACTTGCAGGATGCAGTTGATACTACGGATAAATACCGAAAAGAAATCCGTATTCTTGTTGAAGAGAATCCAAAGCATGATTTGTTAAAAAATCATTCTCATTATTTGAGTTTGTTTGGAGGTAAAACTAGCAAAAATTGTTTTGCTTTGTACAATTTTGCTAGGTATGATACAGATGTCACTTCGTCCGAATATATCAAGGAATTCATTGATAATCAACTCAGAACATGATAGGGTGTGAAACATGAATAAAGTTCAGGTAGAAATGATGATGGACCTTGTTAGTTCAGATTTTCTCCTTTCCTCCATTATGAGGAGAAAATTTCAGAGTAATCTTACTGATTTGGACTCCCTTATTCACAAGGGATGGATTCGCAATTTGCGTTTTAATGGATATGGTGAAATGTATTCAGTTGATCGATCCAAAATGCAAGAATTGTTCCAGGGCATTCTTGAACTATAAATCAGTTGATAATCAACTCTAAATATGATAGGATCTAAATATGATTTGTGGACTGAAATTCGGAAAAACTGGAACTTCAAAACTTGGAACTTTAACAAATTGTAATTTTTGTAAAAAACAGTTTGTTTATAAGCACAAAAATGATAGAATTGATTGCTGTCAAGTTTGTATGAATCGTCATGCTAGGCGAGCAGCAAAATTAAAATTCCTAGAATATAAAGGTGGAAAATGTGAAATATGTGGCTACAATAAATCACCAAAAGCTTTAGTGTTTCACCATTTGAATCCTTTAGAAAAAGAATTTACGATTTCTGGTTTTTTGACAAGAAACTTTAATAGTGTGAAAAAAGAACTTGATAAGTGCCAATTATTGTGTTGTAATTGTCATGCTGAACAACACGAGATTCTTGATAGTTTGGGCCATTAGCTCATTGGTAAGAGCAGGGGCCTTATAAGCTCCAGGTACAAATTCGATTTTTGTATGGCCTACAAAAGAAGAGCTGTCAATAATTAAATTAATGAACTTAATTGAAATTTTCTTTGAATCTACAGAAACCGTAAGTATGAAAGTAGAAAATCAGCTTTTAAATTTGGTTGCACAATTAAATTGGTGGAGACAAAAAGAGGCTCAACAAGAACGCGATACAGAGAAAAAAATAAATGCTTACAAAAATGGACTGTCAATAGAAAACGCTTACAAAGAAGCATTGGAGTCTGTTACACTGGAAGAGCTTTATGTCCATCATGAAATGATTAATTCTTTTCGTAGTTTTGATATGCATATTACAAATTATGTTGCTGATGAAATCGCTAGTAGAACTGAAGAAGATCATGAAGCAGCCGCAAAAGTTCTCCATTCGTTCTAAATTCACTTGATATTCAATCTTCAACCTGTTAGGATCTAATTCATGGAACACTACAAGCGGTTGCACGATTCATTCATTTCTCTGATGATCTGTGCCAAAGTTCGTTGGATTTCTCAATTAGAATTTGATGCTTTGGCAAACATTTCTGATATTCTATTTGGAGAGATGTCTAGTCTTATTATTATGGATTATGCAACTTTGGGGGACAATGGTTGGACATTCAATGACCAAAGTGAAAAATCGTGCGAGCTTGCCCTCAAGATGCAAGCAGAGAATGATTCAGTATTTATGCAATACTGGACGAAGGAAATGACAATGCCAACAGAACTGGTATGAATCAGTTGATAATCAGTTCAAGAAAGGATACAGTAGGGCATGAGCTATTGTTATAGTAGTGCTGGTTTTGATGACAATGGTGGGCACTTTTGGATCAGAGAGGAATCCAAAGAATCCTTTGTAACATACAAGGTATATACATACAAAACATGGTTATATCTTGAGACAAAAGAAACAGATTCTGGCAAGAGAATTGATATTATCGAATTTCCATCTTTTGACTTGCACATTCCTACAGGAATAGAGTTTAAGACATTTGGTCCTTATCAAATTGCTACTCAAAGACTGAAAGAAGGAACCTTCTTTATGTTAAGGCTTCCTGATGGAAGGATTCTTGTTGACACTGGATTCTATGATGATGGGGAAGATTCTTGTGGCTATCGGTACGATTGTCTGAAAGCCATGTTAGAGTCTGGTTTTATCAATATAGCTGGTAGGCTTCTATCGGCAACTACTGAGCAAATCAATAATCTATTGAAGGCAGTCAAAGAGGAACAACACTCCTTCTGAACTGTTGATATTATTAGTTGATAATCGATACGATAACTGATAAAGTTTATTTCATGTTCAATCCGAAAGAGTTTTGCACTGATAAAAACTTTGTTTATTATAATTCTTGTAAAGAATTTGGAATTAAAGAGGATGTTGCTAGACTCTTTCACAGAGCAAAACTTCTATTAGAACAATATACAAAGGCAAATTCTAATCAAATCACTGCAAGCAACTTTGTTGTAGGAGTTCTAATTCATGCAAATAGAGATCGCAGGAGAGGTCTTCTGACCGCAGAAGAGTTCATTCTGGTAATGGATTCAGTAATGTATTATTAACAAGGAATTATATCATGCGCCACCATCAGTCAGAAACTGATTCTCCACAATTTAGAAATGAATTGAGACTTTCAAGGAAACTATATTGTCTTTTAGACGAATGCAACTATTATGCTGATGAGGCAGCAACTAGTACTCCTCCAATCAAGTTTATTTCGATGGCACGAAAACTGCTTATTGGATTTGATGCTGCATCAATGGATCGCATTCTTGAGATCATGTCACAAGATAAAGGAACCATCATTTAGAATTGTACAGGCGGCTCATCTAGCTCTCCAAAAGAGACGAATGACCTGGGTGGTTGCCACGAATTTAGGAGGCTGCAATAGCCTCCTGGTGAATTCAAAATAAAGAAATAATTCAGTTGATAATCGGAAGTAGATGGAGTAAGATAAAGGAATAAGAGAAATTTTGTTGGTACTGGGCCTAGCAGCAGCCATGATAAGAGTGAGACAAGACTGTGACTTGATGAATCAAAAGCAACCTGGAACGGTTGTAAGACCCAAATATATAAAATTATTTGGCCTTGGCGTAACAGAGTTGAAGAGAAACCAGAGTACAACTGGCCCAAAAATGGATAAGCTCTCTGAAACGCTGGATCACAGTAGCGATTAATTACCGGACCAAGTACCTCTGGTCCGACTTTAGCGTAATAGCACACCAACAAATTGCTTGATATCTAAACAACAAACAGATAATATCAGAGTTTAAAAAAGGAATTATGGATAATAAAATTTGTGATACTTGCGGTAAAGAAGCAAACAGCTCAGGAGTAAATATTGTAAAAGCGATGCGCTCAGGAAATTTTAAGCATACTTTCTTTTCATGCGAGATTCCTGAATGCAGAAAGAACTTTGATTTAAAAATTCTCAGCGAAGATGAAACCGATTCAGAATCAATTAGTTGATAATCGAATCCGAATGAACTAAGATCAGTAAGTCAACAGGGAAACAAAGGAGAATAACAAAAATGCATAATGTTCTAGTAACTGGTGGATTTCACGATGAGAATGGGCAGTTTCAGGCTCAGAGGTCTGAGGTGGTTCCGAGTGATAGACTATCTGCGTTCTTTCGCAGAGAATGGCAATATGGAATTGACAAGAGCCCTGTTGTCAAGATCGCCAACACCCAGTCAAAGACGACTCTTTACTGGTGCAGTTAATAATCAGTTGATAATAGCACAAAGATAGAGTAGGATAAGTGGTGCAGGACAAAAGAAATCTCGGATGAGGTTTCTTGAGGAGCGAGAGTCCTGGCAGGATCGTGCGGCTCACCGATCAGATGGAATTAGTTGAGTATTTGACTGATGGCAAATTTTATCAAAAGATTCCTTCAAGTAATTCAATTGAGTTTTGGAGGGATCGTCAATCAAAACCTCGTATTGCCATCATTAATGGTGAGTCAGTTGAGAGATTTGATAAAGAGTTTTATCTTGAAAAGATTGTTGCTTACAATTCCCTGGACGAAGCAGCTAAAATTCTAGCAAGTTTAGATATTAGTTGATAATCAGCCAGAAACACCTTACAATCAATCCATGAAGACGATCAGATACAGCAACTATCCGATTTTTGAGACACTGTCTTGGGCAATTACATATCATTTCGGGAGTCAATCCCGAGATAAGTTCTATCGGGACTGTGATTGCATTTGGCCCTATGATCTTCTTTGTGATGAAGAAGGTATAGAACCTGAGCCTTTGCCTGAGTGGCCTGTTCTGGAAGAAGTTACTCTTGATGGTGTGACCTATTATAAAATTCAAATCAAGGATTGCTTCTACTGGAAACCATTGCCAGACCTAAATGATTGATATTCATTCAAAACTCTGATAGGATCATTACATGAAAACAGAAATTATCCAATTGGCGGCTGAAATTTCTATGTTCGTTCAAGATTTGTCAAAGGATGCGGATATAGACATCCTTGCGGATCAATTTGCATTTGAGGATGGGCTTCGGTTTGAAGATACATGGGATTTTGCTTATGCAGATGCCATTATTCATTGGCGTGCAAATGGCTCACCATCAAATGCCTTTTTCTCGAGTGCTGATCCAATTGTAATTTGCTTCAAGGCCGACCTAACCAAGAGGTTTGGTTTGACTGTTCTTGATCCAGTTGAAGCAGAGGCAATGGAACGATCTGTTGCAACAAAAAGAGTAATTGTTGATGGATTTGGAACTGGGCATCTGATTGGTGAGGTAGATAGCCTTGCACAGAGGGGTCGCTCGATGGAATGGCTCAAACAAAACAAAATGTTGAACTAATTTGGTTGATATTCCTGCCAAAATCTGATAGGATCTAGCTCATGGAAATCATTATTTCTAGTTACAAACCAAATTCACAAGATTCAACCTATGGATGTTTTCATTATTACGATTCTGATTTTGAGTTTTTTCATACAGGAATTGAATTATCGACATCAAGTCATGATCTTGCATCACAAGGAAGAATGCTATTGATACAAGCAGCTTCTGATAAAATTGCCGAATTGGATTCAATAGAATTGTGTCTCGAAGAAAAAGGATTTTCCCATACAATAAAAGTACTTGGATATCTTGGTTTGGATGGATACGGAGAAGAACTGATTGATGAGGAATCAGTAATTACATTTATACGCGAACTAGCAAAAACTAAAACTAAAATTCTAATTCTTGAACGAGAGGCTCAAGAAGAATATGAAAAAGCCAGAGTCGCTCATATTGAAAAGGAACGAGCAGAACGACGCAGGTATGAAATCCTAAAAGCTCGTTTTGAGAAAACATGATAAATCAGTTGATATTGTGAATTTAATATCATATGATTAGCTTATGAAGCAATTTCAACCAATTTGTGAATTCGGTCCAAGTATATTCAAGTGTAACATTATTGCCTATCATCGAATCTCACAAGGAGATAGTGAAATAGCAATAATGCTACATGTAGGATACAGATATCTTCGTCTTGGAGTAGATGGGAATTTTACATTTCCTCTCATTCCTGATTTCAAATGGTCTATTTTAGAAGGTTTTTACGAACATTCCAAGTATTTGAAGAGTAAAACAATCAGTTGATAATCAATTACAAACCTGCTAGGATTAGTCCATGGAAACAAAAAGGATGCCTAACAGGCAAGAATTAGTTGCTTCCATTCAACAAACCCTTAAATGGAGAAGTAATGCGAAAAACAATGATGAATATAATCTCTGCTGTTCATTGAACCTTGAGGCTGCGAATGCTCTAAAGGCTTATGATTACGGATTTTATATTGTCGATGGCACAAGCATCCCCATCCAAGAATTAATTCTCTACAAATAATTCACTTGATAAGCACTCAGGAATCAGTATAATCATAAACAAGAAAGAGACTGAGGAGAAAACAAATGAGCAACAAGAATGAAGGTTCGTTTCATCCTGTCAAGGGTTATCGTTGCAAGTATCTACGAGATCGTAATGGAAATCCTTTTGGTATTGTGATGACTCATGTCAATGGCTCTGTTTTCCGAGTTGGCTGGAGCCTTTGCAATAGGAAGCTGGATACCTTCAAGAAGATGGAAGCTCGTCGGGTGGCAGCAGAACGCATGGTTCAGGTTGAAACTGATTCTGGCATGATGTGTGATGCTCTAGAATTCCTTGCAAATTCGGTTGATGTTCCTCATACCATCAGCCAAGGTTGTCGAAAGGAAATTGAATATCGCAATTACTGTTCTCAAATGCAAGAGATTGATGACCGTATGATGCGGTATGCTTTATGATTCAAACAATCAGTTGATATTGACGCCATAACCTGTTAGGATTTAAACATGACTGATCAAGATTTTGGAACGCTGCATTCTTTGTTGGGATTAGCCACTCAGGTGTTTGTCAATCAAAGTAACGCCAATTCTGATTGTCGTACTGACGAATGGGAATATTGGATTTTGAATCAATACCAAAAAAGTTTGAAAAAAGCCTCAAAAAAAGTATTGGAAAATCACCGTAATGAGTTGAAAGCTATTTTGGAGGCCAGCAACCCAATGTCTTATGTTGATTCTGCTTTAGAGAAACTACAAATGCCGCTTATTGAACCTGAGCCAGCTAGTTCGATTCCAAATGGATGGGAATTCGTTTAGAGAAGGTTTGATTGGAAAATATGCTTTTTACTCATACATTAAAGGTGGGAGATATCATCACTACATATCATAAAGGATTCTGGAAGGTAATAAAAATTTATCTTCCATCGAATATTATGACTTGTCAATGTGTTGCTGACTCAAAGGGAAATTTAACAGTTGGCAGAAGAAATAAAACCCAAGATTATTACTTGAATATGAATGTAGAATCATTCAAGATGGGGACAGATGTTGTAAAAAAAACTCTATGATGACATAGAAAGAATCAAATTATTTTTAAGAGATTCAAGATAAATTCTATTTGATTCTACTTAAGAATCTGATAGAATCAACTCATGCCCAACATCAAGATAGCACACTTCTCTGACATCCATGGGCATCTTTCAATCCTAAAAGATAAAATACCAGATGATGTAGATTTGATTATATCTACAGGAGATATATTTCCGAATCTTACAAGAGGTATTGTTGATGTCGAAGAGCGATTTCAGTTACGCTGGTTTGACGATAACTATCCTGAGATCAAGAGCCTTTTAAAAGGTAAACCTATCATTTGTGTTCAAGGGAACCATGACTTTGTTTGCTTGGCATCATTATTGCGCAAAGAAGGGCATCTTGCAAAGAAAGTAATTTCTGGAATGCCCGTTGATATGTTTGGAATTCGCTTTGCAGGATTTCCTGGGATTCCATATATTCAAGGCGAATGGTGGGGAGAATTCGATCAGGATTATTTCCTAAAATTCGTCAAAGAAGCTATTGATTTAGCTCCTGATGTGCTATTGACTCATGCACCTCCAGACGGAATTTTGCACAGTCCTCGGTACTCTGGCATCAGAGCTTTAACAAATGCAATCAATTATGGAGAATTTGAGCCGGAATATCATCTGTATGGGCATTCTCATGAAGGATTTGGGCAAGCAACTATTGAGGGAACCAAGACAAAATTTATAAATGGAGCTTGTCACTGTTTGGTACATCAAATTGAGATTCCTGCCAAGGCATAGAATTTCATTTTAAATTATACAGGAGGCTCAATAGGGCGTCCAATCATCTTTGTGAGCAGGAGAAAGGCATAAGGACTTTTGAAGCAATTATAAAACCTTCTATGAATTTGCATTTTTTGGACCAGTGACTGCCAACAAGAGAAATTAATTCAGTTGATATTCCATCGACTAAATGTTATATTGGATTTATCAACGCAGAAGGAAACAGAAAAAATGAACCTTTATCTAATCAGCCAGAGCGAAGCCAAAGGATATGATACCTATAGTGCTTGCGTAGTTGCTGCTGAAAATGAAAAAGATGCAGCTAACATTGCGCCAGGACTTTATGAATTCGGTGACGAAAGTGGGTTTTATTATGTTAATCACTTGTATAGCAAGAAGTATAGTGACCCTTCTTATTCTTCCTGGGCATCTCATCCTGACTCTGTTGAGGTAACTTTTCTTGGGATTGCCGCAGAAGGAGCCAAGTCTGGCATCATTCTTGCATCCTTTCATGCTGGGTAATTCACTTGATAATCAACCTGTAACCTGATAGGATTGAGAAATGAAGACTGAAAGGCTCCTTGATCTCGCTGCTGGCGTAGCACTTTCTAGGATCGAAAGGACTCAGAATTTTCGCCTTGGTGCGGTTGGAATCAGAGGTCGTGATGGAGTGCTTGTGTCAGGCTATAATGAACTCGCACCTGAGCCTACTTGGCAGGTCCATGCTGAAGCTAGGCTTTGTATGAAACTTACCCCAGGCTCCGTTGTAGCTGTGGTTCGTCTCCTGGCAAATGGAAATTGGGCTATGGCAAAATGTTGTCATAGTTGCGAAAGGCTATTGCGTCGTAAAGGTGTCAAGACTGTGCATTATAGTATAGCACCAAATGAATTTGGAACTCTTCATCTGATGGATTGATCTATAATCAGTTGACATTTCCATATATTCTTGATAAAATTGAGTCCAACAAAGGAAAACAAAATGAATTTCATTGTAATGGCAACTGCTTCCAATGGATCAAGTGATGGCACTACATATTGTGTCGGCACCTATGATTCATTTGAAAAAGCCCAATGGGCGGCTCTCAATGAATTTTGTATTAATTGGGTTCAGGGTGAATGGAACCGATATGATCCTGAATTCATATCAGAATTTCGTCGAGCCTTAAAGAAGAAAAATCCTAAATTGGCCCTTGAACTACAATCTGGGTTTTCCGATTTACGATTTTCAATTGAAGATATGACAGCTTGCAGCTATGATGCCCGACCATTTGACATTGAAGATCAATTCGATTGATAATCAACCAAAAACCTGTTAGGATCAAGAAATGAAGACGAAAATTACCAAATGGGGCCAGCTTACTTCTGGAGATGTTTGTCTCGACACATATGACGGATCTCTCTGTGAAGTCATTTCAGTTGAAATAATGCCAGAAGGAGGCAGTATAACTTGGCACAGAATCACTGTTAATAGGTGTAATAATGTGGAAGGGATTGAATCACAATATCTTGTTGATCATATTAATGAGAGCTTCCATATGGGCGAAGTTGCAATCATGCGAGAATCAAATGATTTTGTTATTCAAATTATTCGTTGATAATTATCAACAATTCTAGTAGAATCACTCAATGAACACAAATGCTGTTTGCGCCCTTTGGGCTATTTCGACAGGAGACAACTGTTATAACTACTTTACTGGCTTTGACAAAGTAGAAATTAGCAACTATATCAATGAATGCACAATGTTAGCGACAGATACATCTGATAATTTAGAATTTGATGACTATGAGCATTGTGTCCTTGTTATGCGAGCAGCAAGAAGACTTTGTACTTTGAGAATACTATTCTCCCGCATCTATAGCCAAATCACTTGTTATTCCATTATGGTTCTGATAGAATAATCATATGAAGCCTAAGATCAAGCAACTTGAATTGGGATATTTTACCGTTTTAAAAGGTAAAACGATTGGGTCTGTTTCGCTTGAACAACTAACTTTTGATGGTGAAACCCTGGAGGTTCTTAGGATTGATCACAGTGGAGGAACACATTGGATTGTTGCGGAACCAATCAAAAGGAAAAAGAAATTATTTGCAACTCTGTCTATCATGGGGCATGAGCAATATGGGGAAGTGACAGAACCAGAAGAAGATGGCTCGGAATCAATTAGTTGATAATCCTTTCGGATCTGCTATAATTGATTCAACAAGGGAGAGTTCAGATGGCAATTTCCAACAAGCTGATTTTTTCGGTCCTTATCACTTCTGGTTCGATGAAAGACCAGAAGTTTACTGGCGGGACCATTTCCGAGGCTCTCAAATCTGCACAAAAGTCGGGGTTCTTTGCTGGCACCTTCAATTCACAAATCAATGGAATTAGCTTCCCTCTTGCAGCCTGTGAGAATCTCACTGCTCTCGTAAAGAATAAGAAGAGCCAGTGGGTTCTAGCTCCGATGAAGAAGTAATTGGTTGGTAATGATCGAAGGTTCCAGTAATATCAGTCATCAACACGGAGGAAGCAATGGAAAAGACACTGATTACATCTGATAAGGAATTTGTTGATCTCGTGATTTCTCTTCTGAGGAATCAAACACCAGAAACTATTGAAGAGGTTTCTGGTGTAGAATTTCCAGCAAAGAATGGATGGTACCTTTCCGAGATCGGTGATAATGACATGGAAGAGTTCGATAAACAAGAAATTGATTTCACAACTTTCAAGAAGCGTGATGAAACTGCTTTTCCAGAAAGCTATCCATGTTTGGCAGTTCATCATTTTGAAAATGAGCATGATCGGTACGGTAGAGTAGAATTCAGATTAATGAAATTCCTGTATCCAAGCGATTTCAAGCAAGAAACAATCGGTTGATATTCATTTCTGATTCTGTTAGTATCAGTTCATCGGCTCAGGAAACAAGGAGAGAACAATGACCATGTATGCAACCAAGAATTTCCAGACGAAGAAGGCCCTCAAGGAAGCAATTGCTTCAGGAGCAAAGATTTCATGTTTTGCTCCTGGTCTTGGAAATGTTCCAGAAAATGGGTCCGTAACTCTTTCTGGCCCTCATTACCCGCAACCTCACAAGTGGTATGCTGAAGGGGTCATGGAGAATGGATATCTTGTCAAGGTGAAGTGAGGAAAGCGGATCAAGCAGCATATTCTCCAATGGATTTGAGGGCTGAAGTAGATCACTCAGAGCCCTTTCTAGGCCCTCAAATCCATTGAATGAACTCTGGTCCGTTCAATGGATTCAAACGCTCAGATGAGGCGCACAGGTGGCAAGGAATTGAAGCCGCAGGGAAGCCTTGATTCGCACCAATGGCCGACAACATAGAAATAATTTAGTTGATATTCAACTCTGAACCTGATAGGATCACACACATGAATGAAACGACATATGACTTTTCTCCTGAGCTTGTTTGTGCTCTCTGGAATCTTGCTTTCACTCCAAGTCAGGAATCTGAAGCTCATGCAATAGCTTCATCTGAACTGGTATACGAAGCAAACCTCGAGGGATACAAGAGAGCCCTCGCAGGAAATGATCCATTCGATTCGTTAGCTTCATTTATGTATGACTGTCTTGAAGACTACACCTGTAATGTCATTTGGGCCAAAGATGAGTTTTCCCTTGAAACAAGGAACCAAATCAGATTGGCATTGGATAATCTGATGCAGTTCCGTATCATGCACTTGCCAGATTCTCAAGAAATCAGTTGATAAACGATCCATGAAAGGATAGAATAAGAACATGAGCAAAGACCGATCCGGTGCTGATATCTCTGATCGAGAATATTTCCGTATCTTCCGAGAAATGGAACTAGGAGATCAAGAAGGTTCTTATGTCGAGTATCATGCTTTTGCGGAGCATAGGGAGATGGTTCGACAAGAATCGTTTGATCCAATGCTTCAACATATGGATGGAGATACTTGGAATCCAAGCTACGAATCAAGATTCAAGAGATAATACTTGACATCCTGTTTGATTCAGAATATACTCAATCATCAGCTCAAGGAGACATGAAATGAATAATCTAGTTGTTTGGTTTGGTTCGCGTGGCGGGGAAACCAGGGTTATGAGAAAACTTCAACGGGTTCTCACAGATAATCCCGTTGAAGTAGCAGATTTTATTGTATCAAAGGCTCCATGCAACTCCAGGTGGCGACGGTATGCCGGTTTGGTTCATTCCAAGATCAAGAACCGTTCCAAGGCTGCTATAGCTGCTAAGGCTGAACTGAACAAGTTTATTATGATGAAGTGACCCGGTCAATTCTCTTGTAAATCAACCTGTAATCTGTTACTCTAATCACAAGGAAAACTATATGATAATGGAATCAGATTTTTATCTTTCGGCGCGAACTCCAGATGATGTTGAACATCTTGTGCTTCAATCATGTTTTTTTGCTGATTTAGCAACTGCAATGAGAGTTTGTCACAAAGATTTCAATTTACCAATTGTGGCATACAACAAGGAAGGTAAACTGGTTGCTTCTTTAGGGCGTACTGAACCAATTGAAATTATATACTGGTATTGTTATAGTTCAACAGTTTGATAATTTAGTTGATATTCAACTCTGAACCTGATAGGATCAACACCATGAGACGAAATGAACTAAAAGCAAAAGTACTGTTTGCCCTGTCAGGCTCAGAAATGGATGTTTTTACATCCGATACGGGAGTGGCAAAAATAATTTTTGGAAATAGAATTCTTCTCAATGATTTTGTCAAAGTGACAAGCGTTATTGAGGAATTGATTGTTTGTGGATGGTTGATTCGTTCCCATCATCCTGATTCTCTTTATGTCAAGCTAAATGCAGATCGTCTCGCTCTCATGTTTAGAGACGAAATGGATTCCTAAGTAAATCAATTGATAATCATAAATCAATTTGGTATTCTTTACAAATGACCAGAAGACGCAAGAAAACAGTCGCCATTCTCCTTTTAGTTGCAGTTTTTGCAATCCTCTCTGGCAGGTTCTCGAAAGCATACAGGCAATTCAAAACGATTGGTAGACGATTTCGCGAAGCAATGAAATCAATTGATAATCCATCTGAGAACTGATAGGGTCTGTCCATGGAAAACAAGATAACCTGCGAGGTTTGCGGAGCCAAGGCCAATTTCTGCGACAGGTTCTCAAAAGAACACTTTTGTTGGAGGTGTTTGCCCTGTTCTGTCCAGTATAGCTGCTGGATCACTCTTCAGTTTATTAAAGATACCAAGTCTAGCAGGGTATATTCTCCAGGGCAAGAGATTCCTTTGCTTGCTGTGACTGACCCCAATCTTGACCGATTGGTTGAAATTTTCTAAATCAGTTGATATTCGGTTCACAATCTGCTAATCTCTAAACATCAACCGAAAAGAGGAAGCCATGAGAACCAATGAAAACGAGATCATCAATTTTCTTTTGGAGCATTCTGACCTAAATCTTGCAGGCTGGCAAGTATTCGACCGAATGGGCGGCTTGACTCACGAGGAATGGCACAAGTTTTGCAACCTGTTGGGTGATCTTCTCAATAGTGGTCGGCTCTTGGAGCAAGACTGCGCCTTGAAGGTCAATTATTAATTGGTTGATAATGGTTCAAGGTTCTGTTAGATTCAGTCATCGACAACGAGACGGGAGCAAAAACGATGAACAAGATCATGATTCACGGGCAACGGTAGAGGTAGAAACTGGGGCACAGATGACCGTAAAGGTCAACTCTTCTGGTGATGTAACCTTCAGCTTCGATAGGGCTCCCGTTGCCTCCAAGGCCGGAATTTCGTTTCTTTGCTGCATTGATCGTCTTTTTTTTGGCGAGCGAGCCTTCATTCCTGCAATCAAGGCAGTAAAGGCAGCGACTGGTTCCGGGCTTGCAGAATCCAAGAAAATCGTAGAAACTGGTTGTGATTTCGCAGTTTCCATCGAATCCTACAACGATCTCTATGTCGCTTGTCGCGACAGTGGCTTTCAGGTGAGGGTTCTCAGGCAGATGTAAATTGGTTGATAATCCAAAGCGGTTCTGCTAAGATCAGTTCAACAAAGGGAAACGGAGAAACACCATGAACGACAATCTGATCCTCAACTTCTCGGCTGCTGTTCGCAATTCCACTGAGGGAACCCTGATTCTGGCGAAGAACAAGGATGGAAGCATGACGGAGTTCGAGGTGTTGGAGCGAGTTGGACACCGAGGTCGCGGGGGTCGCACGATTCTTACGATGAGGAACCTTGCGACTAGTGCTCTCATGCACTATGGGGCAGAAGAAATCCTCAAGAATCTGGGCACAAAGGTCTACTTTTGCCCCTCGGAGAACCTTGTTCCTGTAGGAACTGGTGGGAGGAAGCTTGAAAGCAAGGTTGTTGGACCTTCGATTTCGCCTAACATTGCCGAGGTGCGACAGGTTCTCGGTGCGGCGCTTGCCATGGACAGCGTTGCTTCTGTGGTGCTTGTTGAGGTCGCAGAAGCCGTCTGTGAGCCTGTTGGAGAGCCTGAAATGGTTGCAGCCCTGGAGGCTGTGATGGAGTCGGAGGAAGCTCCTGTTGAGGCTCCCAGTGAGCTTTCCGTTGAGGTTCCCGATGGAGAGTTCATCAGCATTGCGGATATGCTTGCGAAGTACAGCAATCTCGACTGACAGGTTGCAATTTTGGTGCCAGGAACCGCCAGAACATAAAGAAATAATTGATTGATATTCTGATCTGAATGGACTAAAGTCAGTTCATCGGGAAACAAAAAACCTCAGAAAAGGTCACCTCGGTCACCTCGGACACTCGCCACCATAACAAGATTGGGTTCAGGGGGAATCATGCGAAGACTGGCACATATTTTGCAAGATGGATTCTCTCAGGCAGGAACCTCACTGGCATACATCTTGCAAAGGCCCGTGAGATCGTTCTTCACTATCACAGGCAGCTTGCTGAAATCGCAAATGGTGGAGCGGTGCGAGCAGAAGCCTGAATCAATCAGTTGATAATCCAAACGGATCTGATATAGTCATTCTTGTCAGGGAAACAAAGACTCCAACCAAGGATCAAGACCATGAGCATCACCTACAGCGGGGAACGTCGCACCTACACTGACTATCTCAATCCCAAAATTGAGGTTCTAGTAGATCATCAGGAACACGTTGGCATGGTAGTTGTTATGTATTCGCAAACTGAGCGCATCATGTCCGATGTATGGGAGGATGTTACCTATGCGAGGGTTTTCAACCCTGAAACCAATAAGTTCCAGCGTGTATTCCTTTGGATGACTGGACAACCGAATAACAATCCTCGCATCTGTTGCGAGATTGATGCCAGCCCTGAGATTCAGGATTTCTACAGGGCATCTGAAGAGGGAGCCCGTGCTGGTGCTAATCTTGATCGCTTGATGAGGGCTTATGATAGCCGAGAGGTTGAAAAGGCTTCTCGGCGGCGCAGTCCTTGCATCAATGGTCGCAAGGTTAAGGTTGTGAAGGGTCGTAAGGTTCCAATCGGAACCGAGGGAACCTGTTTTTGGATTGGTGTTGACGGCTATGGAAAGACGAAACTGGGAATTGCGACCAGTGACCGCAAGGTCGCAAACAAGTATGTAGATGTTCAGTGGACTGCTTCCTCCAACTGCGTCCCTGTCAATCCCTTTGATGGCTTCTGATCAGAAGCCATTTTAGAATGCACCAGAAGACCCGTCCAGGCTCCCGAAAGGTCTGGACGGGTTCAAGGTCGTTCCTGAGTTTCGGGAGCCCGCACAAGGCTCCTGTGAAATCTCGTTGCTGGTTTCAGCATCAGTCGGAATAAACAATTCAGTTGATATTCGGTTCGCAACCTGATAGGATCTATTCATGGGAAACAACAGCAAGATTGCCTTTGTTGAAAGAACCATCAATGGAGAATCAACAGAATCCCAGGAAATCATTGCGGAGGGATTGCGATCCCTGGGATATGAGGTCTGTTTTTTCTCCTCGGATCAATTGCCATATCTGAAGATCACAAGGAAAACCCCGGTAAGGGCCAATATCTCAACCTTTCATAAAATTCTTGAAATGCTATCGGTTCCTATCCCGAAAAACATTGATATTCCTGATTCAATCAAGTATCTTGCTGGCAGGAAGGTTTGGAAAACTACCCTCGGAATCCTCAGAAAGAGTGGTAAGCAGGTTTTCATAAAAGCCCTTGAAATCCAGAAGGCTTTCAAGGGTCATGTAATGTATGATATTATGCATCCCTATTGTTCAAGGTGTTTTTCATATTGGTGCGATTGTATCAAAAATCATAAAAAATCATTTAAAGAAAATGGTTCGACCATTAGTCTTCCAGATAATTTCAAGATACTTGCTCAGGAGGTAGTTGAATTTGGTGGTGAATATAGGTTTTATGTTTGCGGTAAAAAAGTATATAATTCAAGGTTTCAGAAAAATGACACAAGTATCAAGAAATACGTTGATTTTGCAAAAGATTTTGCAAGGAGATGGAAGGATTCTCCAGTTGCTTATTCGTTTGATATCGGTAATATGACAATTCCAGGAAAAATAGCTTCAAAAATTGCTCTGGTAGAGGTAAATCAAATGTATTCTTGCGGTTTGTTTGGTATAAACACTTCTCCAAAGCAATTTGCTGCGATGCACGTTGCCCGATGGAATGAAATTGTAGGGCTCTAGCAACTACCATGCCAACAATCTTAAAATAATTCCTTGATAATCATTCAAGAAGTTGGTAGTATCAGTTTGTCACCTGGGGAATCAAAAGGTAAATCACAATGAATAAGTTCACTGTCAAGCTGGCATGGAATCTTGGAGCCACTCAACACGCTTTCAAGGTTCCTGCAAAGGATCGAAATGAAGCTGTCGCAAAGGCTTTTCTAGTTGCCAGAAAGGCAATTTTCGTGCCAAGGAATGCTGATTTGGAATTCGTTGCAGTAAGCCTCTAATCAGCAAATAAATCACTTGTTTTATCCTGTGAACCTGTTAGGATCAATTCATGGAAACGAACGTAGCTGCTGATGCAATCCTGGCGCTTGGGATGAAATCCGTGCAAAATCAACACTCTCATATCCTTGAGAGACTTGCAGAATTGGATAGTGCCGAGCGGTATTGCGATTCATTCATACAAGGAATGGGCAAAGGTTTCAGCAGCATTCATCCGTCGCTGCTTCGCTTGGAAGGTTTCAGAAAGAAAAAGTCTTTGGCTCTATAATTTCCTTGATAAAGCCGTTTCTTCTGATCCTGTTCACTTCCTCGGAGCCCTGAATAGCTTTGTCGGAAACTCCATTATGGATGATTCTGCATTTGCAATTCAATGGAAAGTCTATAATTCAAAATCTGGAGGTTATGATATTACAACAAAAGAGGATGCAGGTTCCATGCCAGAAGTTGTATGGGCGCAC
This sequence comes from Flavobacteriales bacterium, assembly GCA_009885545.1. Taxonomy (GTDB): domain Bacteria; phylum Bacteroidota; class Bacteroidia; order Flavobacteriales_D; family Crocinitomicaceae; genus M0103. The sequence continues at coordinate 10,685 of VFKM01000012.1, read as the reverse complement.
GATGAAACGCCTGGGTGCAGTAATAATCCAAACCTTCTCATGGAGGTGATGGATATTATTGAGCAAAGGGAAGCAGAAAATGATTTGATGCGTGCTAGAGCGGAGGAATTATTAAGCAAATTCCGTGCCAGGTTAAATCCTTGATATTCATTTCTGATTCTGTTAGTATCAGTTCATCGGCTGAGACACCAGACCAGGAGAAGAGATCATGGCAAACAAGTTTTGGACCATCGAGCAGATTGCAGTTCTCGTTCAAACCAACCGACAGGCGGCTCTCCGAGGCTGTGTAGCCATCTTTAAGCGCCAAACGATGGACGAGCGCCTGGAAAAGGGTACCAAGTACCACAATCGCCTGGGCTTCAGCAAGAAGCACGTTACCAGGGGTTCTGAGATCGCTCTCAAGGTTGAGAGCGGCAAAAACCTCTCGGCAGAAGACATCGCAGATGCTCATGCAATTGCTTATGCCTACCGAGAGCAACTTTGGATGATCGCACAAAATGCCGTACCGGAAAACAACATGAGGTCCGAGTGAAGGATGCCCTCTAGGATTGCATCCGAGCCCCACCAGAGCCTGCAAAGGTTCTGGACGGGGTTTGGGGCGCTGAGGCAATCCAGAGGGCTCTATTGGCCTCCTGATGAGTTTGGTAAATCAGTTGATATTGGAAGCAGAATAGAGTAAGATCATTCAACTCAAACAGGAGAGACAGCAATGAAAAACGACATTCTGATTCAGTTGGATTTTGGACATGGAACCTGGCACACGGTTTTGGAATTCTCTTCGCAAGAATCGTACCAATCTGTCGATGCAAGTTCTTATGCAGAAAAGATGAGCCTGTGCATCGGCAGGTCGAATGTTCGTATTTGTGTGGATTCTGATGAAGCCATGGATGCGATGAAAAATTTTACGGATTTGCAGCTTGTGCCGAGATATTGATTGATATTCCTATTAGGTTCTGTTAGAATCAGTTTATCAACCAACAGGGAGTCGCAATGACAATTCAAGAATTTTTGAGTAAAGTTGAAGTTGCTCGCTGGACAAATAGCGAAGGAGTATTGAATTTAATTTTCTCATGGTGCGAAAATGATTATTGGGACGGTGGCATCTGTAGTTCATATGGACACAGAGAAATCAGAAGGTTTCTTGGTGAAATGCATGGAGCCCGTAGGGTTCAAGAAGGATTTGGAAAAATCAGCACCGCTGAGACTACCTTGACATTTAGTATTTTGCCAGAGAGAATTTGATTGATAATCTGACGGCAACCTGTTATGATCTAATCATCAACCAGCAAAGGAATCAAAAATGAATTTCATCGTAACGATTTCTTGGGACCGAGATCACATGGCAAGCATCGGAGAACGGTTTATCAGAGGTGCATTCCCATTCTGCGTCCATGCGAAGGATCGGAACGAAGCTGCCGAAAAGGCATTCAAGAATGCTGATAGTGCAATGTTTATTCCAAAAGGATCTACTTTGCGAGTCAGTTCTGTAATCCAGAATTAGTTGATAATCAACCAGCAACCTGTTAGGATCAATCCATGACAAACGATGAATGCCTCGAGATTCCGACTGGCTTGTCTCGAAAGGGTCGAGCAGCGGCTCAAGCAATCCTCAAGATTCTCAAGGGAAATGGAACCTCGGAATCTGGAGGATGCAAGATTTTTTATTCTCCAAAGGAATGGAAAAACAGGGGAGAACTTTATGGGTTGAAATCGGAACTGATTGTGGTATATGATGGAGGGGATCTCTACCATTTCCTGAGCTATAGTAGCGAAGCCTACAAGGCTCAAGAACTGATGTTCAAGGCTCTTGAGAATGTTGGAGTCTATGCGGAGCCCTGTACCTGTTGGTATTCTGCGATCTATTGAACAATTAGTTGATATTCGGGCAACCTTCTGATAGGATCAATTCAAGGAAAAAGTCATGAAACAGAATATTGTCGTCGAGGTTGCATCTTTTTTTGGATCAATCGCAATGATTTCTGGAGGGATTGACCTGTTATTCCCTGGCTCTCAATTTTTTGGTGTGTTTTTGGTGGCATGGGGTATGAGAGTTTGTTTTTTTCCGAAAACAATCAGTTGATATTCCAAAACAAACTGCTACAATCAGTTCATCAACCAAACAGGAAACAAAAATGCTAAATTCAATCAAGTGGATCGCAGTGCTGGCTTCACTGGTCTTTACTCCAGTTCCATTCTATCTCTTCCCAAATCCTCACCAGGATCAAAAGAACCTGCCTTATCAACAGAATTCTGGACAAAAATTCTAAACAAGAGAAAAAACCTATGAGCTTTTTCGTAACGATTTCTTGGGAATGTAACAGTATCACTGACGCATATCACGGATATTGTAGGGATTCACATGAATTCTTGGTGCTCGGAGCAATAAATCAGGCTGAAGCCATCACGACGGCATTCAAGTATGCAGAATTTGCACGAGAACTTCGAGAGGCAACCGGCTGCTCCTTTGTGACCTCTGTTGAAGCAGTAACCAAGCTGCACCCTTACGAAATGACTCTCTGGAGCATCGCATGGGAGATGCATCTTGAAAATGTATCATTCAGTGATCTCTATGTGAAAACTGAATGGTTCCGCAATGGAGATGATTCTGAATCGAAAATGCCAACGCATCTCGTTGGACCGAAAGAGCATTCTTTTGATATTTTCTAAACAATTCAGTTGATAATCATCGCAAACCTGTTATAATCAATTCATCAGCTAGAGGAGAAACAAGAAATGAAAAACACCAAGACTCGCAATGATCGTGCCAACAGGAACCAGAACAACCGAGAGGACTTTGATATCTCGGATGAAATCGAGATTCCAGAGGTTTCGATGGAAAATCAAGATGGAGATGTTTGGAATCCGAATTATCGGCACCTGTTTGACCAGAACTAACCGCAACAGGAGCCTCAATAATGCCACCAAAGGCTTCAGATGAGTTCCAGTGGCCTGGAACCATTTGCGACCCTTGTTGAGGCTCCTGTAAGATTTCTCAATTTGAGAAACCAGAACCAGAAACCACCAATATAAGTTTTAAATTAATCACTTGATATTCGTTCAACTTTCTGATATTCTTAATTCATTAAAGGAAATTGAAATGAATGATGAAGCAATCCATGGTTCATTTAGAATTTTTCGTTTAAATGACTTTTTGTACGAGCTAGAATCTCTGAAACTTCTTTTTGATCCTGTGCCAGATCATGCTATCTTGGCTTCTATTGAAGAAGCTGATAAAGCAATGAATAAAGCATTGGATGAACTTTGTAACAGAAAAATTACTTGATATTCGTTTGGAACCTGATACAATCAGTTCATCAACCAAGCACAGGAGTCAAAACCATGAAGCTCATCTGCAACGATGTTCCTGATGAAACCTTTGAGATCAACCTTGGCTCCACCAAGGAACCAACAAATATCGCCCTCAAGATTTCAAAAATCTATGGGAAACTCCGATGGTTTCTTTGCGCCCCTGGACACAAGCAAAATGGAAAGGTTGCCCTGGTCACCTTCCATTCTGGAACCTACCACAAGCATCAGCCCTTTGACAACTAAAACAATTAGTTGATATTCCAAGCAACCTCTGCTAAAATCAAAACATCAACCAGGAAGCAAAGGACTCAAAATCATGAATTCACTCACCATCTATCCTTCGTTTTCTGGTCTCATTCGCGAGCAAGAGCGCAATAACGTGGCGGAATCGGTCCTCAATGATTCCAACACCATTTTCTATTTCGGATGCTCCAGGGCTGGAATCGAACAGACTGTCAGTGGTTTCGGCATGGGCAACCATAACAAAGCCTGGGAGGTTCTTCGCCCTATTTTGGAAATGGCAGAATCTCAAGGTCGGGTTTTGTGGGCAACTCAGGATCATCTTGCCGATTTCACCTGGCTGGCTGATAATATTTCTTCAAGGGGAGGAACTTGGACATGGGGAAAGGATGATATTTTGGAGGAACTGCATTGGCGAGCGCACAATATCCCCACCATGCGAGATCTGTGCCACAGTGTCAAGAATCTTAAGGTTTACTATCAGTGGAAATGATGTAAATCGGTTGATATTCCTCTGATCTTTTGCTACAATCAATCATCGGCTGACAGAGAAACAAGGATTCAAGACCATGAATACAATCAAGATCACTCTCGGAAACGGAACCATCGTTGAGATTCCTACTGGAATCAACGTAGATTTCTCAGTAAACGGAAACACTGTTTCCATCAAGTATCTTCAAGAAGTTAAGGGAACCAACGAGGCTGTGAATTGGTGTTGTATCACCAATTACAATGGCCGAAAGATCGATGCAATCAAGGCTGTTCGAGAACTTTCCATGGATATAGATACCGTTATGCGTCTTGCAGAAGCAAAAAATGTCGTAGAAACTTATCAAAATTTTCGCATCGGATATTCGGTTCCTCAGTATGAGGTTCAGAACACCATTACTCATCTACGCAGCCTCGGAATGGACGTTACAACGTCTGCCTAGAATCGCTCACAAGCCTCAACAGCAGCCTCCAAGGAGCAGAACAGGCCAGAGTCCATTCTGCTCCTTGGAGCGCCTGTAATGGCTTGTAAAATTCATCTAAGGCAATGAATCAATTGGTTGATAACAAGATAGGAACTGTTAGAATCAGTCATCAACCGGGAAAAGGGAGACGAAAATCATGAAGCACGTTTTTATCGTCTACATCTGGTACAAAAGCGGAAATCACGATTGGTGTCACGATGAGATATGTGGGATTTTCGCAACCATGGAAGAAGCTCTTGCAGGTGCCGAAAGGTTGAATTGCGAGGAAGATCAAGTTGTTCATATCAGAACTGTAACATTTGGTCAGATGCGATGCAATGTCGATGATGACATCTACCTAGACTAATTCGCTGATACAATCCAGCTTCTCAGGAAAAAATTGGTTGATATTCCATGGAAACCTGTTATAATCAATCCATAAACAGAGAGAAGGGAGGCAGATGGATGCACAATAGAATCCGAGATGGACCGGTTGGTAGATATATATAAACATATGGCGCCTTAGCCCAGTGGCAGAGGCAGGAGACTTAAAATCTCCAAAGCGTGGGTTCAAATCCCACAGGCGCTACAAAGTAAGCTGGATGAACAACTAATTGACAACCATAGTTATATGCATGATAACTTGCATAGAGTGTGGTAGAATCTATATCTTAGATCGCAAAAAGGGACATAGAGGAAAACGATGCAATAGTTGCACTGTTTCACGGCATAGAAAAAAAAGAGAAAATCTCTTGTATGAATACAAAGGAGCAAAATGCAGCCTTTGTGGTTACGATAAATGCAAATCCTCGTTGCATTTCCACCACATCGATCCATCAAAAAAAGATTTCGGAATCTCAGGCAACTGGGGCCTTAGTTGGAAGAAAATGAAAATTGAACTTGATAAGTGTATCCTTGTATGTGCAAACTGTCATGGCGAAATTCATGAAGGATTAGAAATAAAACAAACAATCACTTGATATTTCTCTGAGTCTCTGTTATTCTATCTTTGTTCCACGGACCCGAAGCTTTAGTGGATGAGCACGAGCCTTTTAAGCTCGCGAAGAGGGATCGTTACCCTACGGGTCCACCAAAACAAATCACTTGATATTCTTCTGAAACTTGATAAGATCAGCTCAAGAAAGAAGAGGAACCAATGGTAAACGCAATCCAGGCTTCATTTTTCGTGTTCATGACAATCATGTCATGGGGTGGAGTTGGCACTGTTCTTGCAACCACTTTTCCCTGATACAATCAGTTGATAATCCCCTGAGCTTCTGGTATTCTCAGTCATCGGTTGACAGAGACAAGCAAACCTCGAAACAAGGATTCAAGACCATGAAGAACCCTGAGTTCGCTTCCATCGAAACCTTCGTTCAGTTCTGCATGGATGATGAAATCGACACCTTCACCCTCGGAGACTGCCAGAAGATCAACGAGAACATTCACCAGGGAATCCCCGAGATCACCAAGACTCTCCAGGAATTCGGTTTGACTCTGATTCTCAACCGAAAGCAAGCAGAATCCCGTGGATTCACCAGCAACAATCACGATAGATATAGCGTCAAGAATGGTTGCATCAACGGGTGTGGCATCGGGAATGCTTCCCGACAGATGATCTCCCACTGGCAACCTACCTGAGCAACGTCCTTTAGGATTCACCGCAAGCCTCAACAGCAGCCTCCAAGGACCAGAATGGACTCAAGGTCGTTCTGGTCCTTGGAGCGTCTGCAATGGCTTATAAACGAATGCAGGTCGTTGAAATCAAATGGTTGATAATGTGCCTCGGAAATCGTATAATAGAACCCAGGAGCCGCCAAGATGAAACCTGAAATAAAATTCAAAGTCAATGACAAAGTTCGCTTCAATCATTGGGGCTCCTTTGGAACCTTAATCGGTATCGTAGAAGAAATCTACCCAGTTGGAGAATACGAAACCTATGCCATAGTCAGAATCTCAGAAGGAAAGCTCAAAGGAGAAGAGTTCTCCCCCGCTACCCATCGCCTTGTCAAAACCTGAACCAATCCAAAACAATCAGTTGATAATCTAACAAATCCTGATATAATCAATCCATGCTCCAGACATTCTGCTCCTTCATCCTTTGTCGCCAACTAGGAGCCATCGGATCATTCTTTCCAAAAAGATTCCAAGTCGAGGCAACCTCCAAGGAATCAGCAAAAGAACTCCTGGCTCAAGCAGCCTATGCAGATGGGCAAGACATTCTCTCATGGCCAAAGGATTCTTCAATAATCCTTGCATCTGATGAATTGTCAAATCTCGAGCACCGACTATCCCAATTCATTAAATACTAAACCACGATTTATTTTCCCTGAAAGCTCACTGTTTTCAAATGCTTAGGCATCTACTTTGCACGGGTATCTTCAGTAGTAAATCACTTGATAAACAAATAGCATTCTGTTACAATCAGTCATCAACCAACCAAGGAACTGATTATGAACAAAAACGCCATGGCAATCCTCTCTGCTGGTTCGACATTGATTCCTCGCATTGGATTCTTCCTCGCAGCCTCGTACCTCCTGGCAAATTGTAATGGAAGCATTTTCTATGCCATGGGTTGTCTGTTCTGCTTCTATGGTTCGTTCAATTGGAGCGTATCATTCTCTGAAAAAAATTAAATCATTTTATAATCCTCTGAGTCCTTGATATAATCAATCATCAGACAGCAACAAAGGATTCAAGACAATGAAGACCAGGACCGTAGACTACACAAAGTGCAAGTTCATTGTCGTAGCAGGCTTCACAGGAAGCAATGGCAAAGTTGTTGGAGGATCTGATTACAAGGAAGATGCAAAGCGTCAGGCAGACAATTACTACCATTATCGTCAAGTGGATTTCTGCATTGTTACAGAACAGACGACCTGAATTCACTTGTTATCTGCATCAGAAAAATGCTATTCTCTTTACATGGAACAAGAAGATTTTGTTTGGATCGTGCGAATAGGATATTCAAATGGATCCAGTCTGATCCTTGGAGTATTCGCAGATCCAGATGACGCCAACCTACTGGCAACCGAGCAAGAGAAACACATTGGTTCAAGTGGATGTGCCTGGGTTAAAGTTTCCAGACACAACATTATGTGACCCCTCTAAGCCACCAGCATCCTACCCACCCTTTAAAATAGGGCTATCGGGGGTCCCGCAAACGGACCCCAGGGGCTACCCCCCCCCGGTAGCCAGGGTCTGCTGGACGGGGGCCTCGGGCAGAAACACGGGCATGACCCTTGTATTTTTTAAAAGATAGAAATAAATTATCCTGGATAATTTATTTTAAGCTAGAAAGCCTCCATGATCCAAACATGATAGCTGTTCGTATTTGATGGCAATTGGCGCAAACAACATCACACTTTGCAACCTCAGTTTTTACTAATTGTAGGTTTCTTTTGCTACCAGAAATACTAAAAAGTTTTCAGATGGATTTCTGTAATCGAATTGTAAAACTAAAACAGGATTATGCACAGTGGAGCCATTACGGTATTGTCCACATATTTTAAACTAGTTTTTTCTCATATAATACTGGTAGAAATTTTCTACCAGTATTATATTTGTAATATCAAATGAATTCTTAATTGATTGATATTGGCCACTAATTTAACTAATAATAATCCATCATGTTTCATAGGATATCAACAAATAATTAACTAATATCATTTAATTCAAATCTCAAGTTTACCTCCCAGAGGTAGCTATCAATTGAATTAAATGATATTAACAAATCTTTTGTTTGAGAGTTATTTTCAAGATTTCAACTTTGATGAATTCATGGCAAGAAATCCTGTTCTTTTTGGATCTGGACAGACCAGGGATGTATATGAGTATAAAACTGATTTTGTTATAAAGGTGGCTTTAGGCAATAATGGTGAAAAACATATTAATTTAAATGAAGTAAATAATCATGAATGTTTAACAGAAAAATATTCTGCAAAAATATTTGATTATGATAGATCTGTAATAGCAGGTTTTCAAGGACCAAAATGGATAATAATGGAAAGAGTTAAAGTTAATCCTTATGGATCTATGATGAAACTTGAGAAACTTGTTCCCATAGATGATGCGATTATGCTAGAATTAAAACGTGATCCAGATAGGGTTTTTATGTATTTTTCTTTTGCTCTTGATGTTGTAACAACAAACAAAAGAAGATCGAAACAAGCAATAGCTCAAAGAATAGCTGATGGTTTTAAAGGAGAATGGATTAAAGGGCTGATAGATCGATTAAAGAAGTGTGAAGTTGATTCTTTTGATTTTCATAGTTTGAACTGGGGAGTAAGGGAATCAACAGGAGAACTTGTTTTGATTGATTATGGAGATAAAATCTAAATTATATTAGAACGACCAATTCTTCTGGAATTCCCATATGTTTAAAGAAGACATCAGTTTTTGCTGCATTAATTGTTATGGTTACTAGTTTATCAGATTTGATAATTTTTTCAAGATTATCAACTGCTTTTTCTGATATGTCTAGGTTGTGTATTTCTGGCTCTATTTCTATTCTTTGAGATAGAATATCTCTATCTGCTTTTTGAGTTCTATTGCCAGATAACAAGTAATCTTTAATAAAATCTATATTGTTTACAGTTGGAAATTTGACGAAATAATTTATTCCTGTGTTGCGACCTGTTAGAGCAATTCCTAAGTTTATTGCATTTTTATAAACTGCTGTACGAATAAGCGTAATATTTTTACTTGTTTCTAAGATTGAAATAATTTTATTAATTGGGATATCGATTATGCCAGCAATGTAATCTTGTCTAAATCCTACATTATTATAGAGTTCTATTATTTTTTCTGGCGAACCATCACTGAGTTGAATAATCCTATTTTTAATTGCCTTTGTCAGAAAATTTGATGTACTATAATTGCTAGTCAATTCTTTATAATCATTTGGGTGACTTAATATCACGGCAAATATTGATAAATTATCAATGTCAGCATAATTGATATAAGATAAAAGCTTTTTTTCTAAAGCTATTTCATTATCTTCATTATTTGTGTCATTTAGAAGTTCAATTTGTGTTTTGACTATTCGGTTATATTTTTCTCTGCTTAGTGATTGAATTTCCTCTTCGTATGACGAAGGAAGAACTGGATCTTTAAAATATTGATTAATTTTATCAACAATTATTTTTGGGAATTTATCAAGAACGTCAGAAGCTTCTATGCTTTTATCTTTGCTATCATATATTTCATAATGGAAACCTCGATTAGGCACATGTGCTATTGCTATTTTTGAGTAAGGATCTGTTTGGATTTCTTTTTTGTTGATGATAAAAATAAATTTTATTCCTTGATCTGTATAATGATCAAAGTAGTTTTTTGATTCTGTTGCGCTAATACACCATTTTGTTCCAGTTCCATAAAAACAAGAGGCACTTTCTGTTTCTGGAATTATGACAAGGTATTGTTTATCTTCATATATTTTTTTTGATCCTTCAGATTTGATTGTTCGTTTTATTTTTGTTTTAGATGTTTTACTTGAAGCTTCAATAACTTCTGTTTGTAGTTTTTGCAAGGAATCATATTGTTTTGAATTTATATCTTTATTTTGAAGTAAATTACTTTTTATTGCGCTATCAAATAAATCTAGCATATCATAAACTTCTTGTGCTGGCATCATTAGAGATTGTGATGCATAATTTGCCACAATCCATTTATAATACTTGGGTGGGAGAACAGGTTCTATTGACAAAACTTCATTAAATTTTTCTTTTTGTTGTTCGGTTAGTTTTTTTGTTGCATCTGTTCTGGCATCTTCCAAGACAAGCAACAAATACTTAAATTTTGGTGTTTCAAAAAGCAATTCTAACAGATTCATATGTTTATTAAGTATTGTTTGGTAATTTCTGGTGAAATTTAGATTTTTACAATTGAATTAATTAGCATCGTTATCTTGGTAGGTTTTGTCTAGTTAAACCAACATGAACAGTCCTAATTTAACCATGCTATTATTTGAATCTCTTTCTTATGATCCTATAAGAAAAGGTAATTTTATTAGTAAAGGAAGCTCACGAACAGTTTATGAATACGAGACTGATAAAGTTATTAAACTAGTTGCAGAAGATGATTTATGGCAGAATAAAAATGAAATAGAAAATTATAAATGCCTAACAATCAAATATGCTGCTGAAATATTTGATTATGATACGAGTCGGCATGGGCCACAAT
>VFKM01000203.1 GCA_009885545.1 Flavobacteriales bacterium | reverse complement strand
TAGTGATAATATGGGCCATCGTATTCTTCGGATACAATGTAGGTGGAATCATCCATATTTTATTGGTAATAGCAATGATTTCGGTTCTACTTCGAGTTATACAAGGAAGCAGAAAGTATTAATGTTATTTGAGCCATCTCAATCCTAAAAATTAAAAAAATAGTAACAATAATATAAATAAAATAAAAATCAAAACAAAATGGAAAAGTCAAACAACAATGGAAAAATGATCGGAGCATTATTAGTAGGTGCTGCAATTGGTGGTGCTCTAGGAATTCTTTTTGCTCCTGATAAAGGAAGTTCAACGAGAAAGAAACTTGTATCAAAAGGTGGAGACATCAAGGATCTCGCTCAAGAGAAATACAATGATCTTTTATCTGAAATAAAGAAAGATCTCAAAATTGCATAAGAATAGCTTTTATAAATAATTTTTAAAATAGCAGAAAATGGAAAAGTCAAATAATAGTAGTGGAAAAATTATCGGAGCTCTCCTAGTTGGTGCTGCAATTGGTGGAGTATTAGGAATTCTATTTGCTCCTGACAAAGGAAGTGAAACAAGAAAAAAACTTTTAACAAAAGGTGATGAGCTAAAAGATTCAATAAAAGACAAATTTAGTGGGCTTTTAGCTGGTATGCATAAAGAAAGTGAATTGGTGGAAGAAGACGCGAAAGAGTTTTTACAAAACGGTTCTGCGAAAGGGTAACCTAAGTGAAAAATTAATTTTCACAAGCAGTAAAACTAAACCCAATGGTCAGAATAATATATTCTGACCATTATTAATCCAAATAAAAGCATGGAAACAAATGTGAATTCGATTGAAACCTTATTGATTAGGGTAGAAGATTTTGGTAAAACAGCCATTGAAATAGCCAAATTGAAATTTGTTGACAAATCATCGGATGTTGTATCCAAGCTAATCACTCGGCTCATTTTACTCGTTATTCTTTCTTTTTTTGTAATTATTCTAAATATTGGCATCGCATTGTGGCTAGGGGAAATAATTGGAAAAAATTATTTTGGATTTTTAGCAGTCGCCTCTTTCTATGGTTTAGTATTAATAATCTTCGCAATCATGCAACCAATCTTTAAAAGACGAATCAAAAATTCTATTATTTCACAAATTCTTAAAAAAGATATATGAACAATATCTCAAACTCAGAGGATCTGAAAAATATCATTTTGAAATTAGAAAATGACCAGATTTTGAAGGCCAATTTAGTAAAAGAACAATTTTTATTAATTCACGAAAGTATTAGACCCATAAACATTATTAAGAGCACCCTTGCAGAATTAATTTCTTCACCTGAAATTAAAACGAGTCTTGCAGAAATGACAATAGGCATGACGGTTGGATCAATTGCTAAAAATGTTGTTGTAGGAAAATCTCATAATATCCTAAAACAATTTATTGGAGGAATGCTACAAATGGTTGTTGCTAAAGAAGTGACAAAAAATGCTGATGGAATTATTGATATGGGTAAAAACTTGTTCAATAAAATGTTAAAATCAAGGAATTGATATTGAAAGTTGACTCATGACAAAAACACCTAAGATCCCATTTTATGCAAAAACAGCCTTGATATTCATCAGTCTGTTCGCTTTTGTGTATACAATGGATATTGCTCAGAGTATTATAATCCCTATTGTTTACGCCATCATATTGGCAATTTTATTAAATCCGATAGTAAATTTTCTTTGTAGAAAAGGACTAAATAGATTAATAGCAATCTTCTTAACCGTAATAATTGCTTTTTTTCTTGTAGCAATCATTTTTTACATTGTGTTTTCTCAAGCTTCTAATTTGAGTAATTCCTTTCCTCAAATGAAAGCGAAATTCATCTTAAGTAGCGCTGATTTTGTGAATTGGATATCTGGAAAAACGCATATACATGAATCAAAAATAAACGAATGGATAAACGAAACTCAAAGCGAGCAATTAAATAATTTAGCAGTTAAAGAAAACATTAGCATTTTCGGTCATTTAGTAATGACAACTGTTTTACTTCCAGTTTATCTAGTAATGGTCCTGTATTATAAGCCCCTATTATTAGATTTTATTCGCCGTTTATTTCGACTGCAAGATCATATTGCTGTTGAAGAAGTTTTGGCAAATACCAAAAAAATAATCCAAAGCTATTTAGTTGGGCTTTTCATCGAAATGATTATTGTTGCGATTCTTAATTCTATTGGACTTCTAATAATAGGTATTGATTATGCTATTCTATTTGGTTTGTTAGGCGCATTTTTGAATATCATTCCATACTTAGGCGCAATCATAGCAGCATCTATTTTCATGATTGTTGCTTTATTAACAAAAACGCCAATTTACATGCTTTATGTTTTAATCATGTATGGATTCATTCAATTCATAGACAACAACTTTCTTATACCAAAGGTTGTGGCTGCAAGAGTTAAGATAAATGCACTGGTTTCTATAATTGTTGTTATAATTGGTGGCACAGTTTGGGGGATTCCTGGAATGTTTCTAGCTATTCCTATAACCGCGATAATTAAAGTGATTTTCGATCATATTGACTCTTTAAAACCATGGGGATTCCTTTTAGGAGACAGTATGTATCAAAGTCAAAAAAATCCATTCGACAGTATTAAAAAGTTGATTACTAAAACCACCTCTTCAAAATAAGATTACAGATAGTCTGTTTTTTTGAAAGGTGTGAATTATATAATTTATTCTAATTTTTATATAACATATTCCACTCACTTGTCAACGATCTTTGCATTGCTATGAAAATACATTCGTAGTTAATACAATAAATATGAAAAAATCTATACTTAATATTATTAGTACTTCTTTACTGTTTTGTTTTACAAATGCTTATTTCGGACAAGCGCCAAATTTAGGAACCGCAGCAAATTTTGTTTTATTTTCAACTGATGGAGCTGTTGGTAATTCAGGAATTTCTCAACTTACCGGAAATGTTGGTACAAACAACGGGTCAAGTACAAATTTTGGAAATGTAAATGGTCAAATGCACGATGCCGATGGAACAAGTGCTCAATGCGCAGCGGATGTTTTAATTGCATATAACCAACTAAATAGCACAATTCCTGCATATTTCCCAGCTTCTTTACTTGGTAATGGTCAAACACTGGTACCAGGAGTTTATGAAATTACTGGTGCTTCAACACTTAATCTCAATCTAAATCTCGATGCACAAGGTGATCCAAATGCAGTTTTCATCTTTCAAATTCAAGGTTCCTTTTCTGCCAACGCAAACGCAAAAGTTAACTTGTTAAATGAAGCGCTTGCTTGCAATGTGTTTTGGAAAGTTGAAGGATTAGTAAGTATGGCATCTGGCACAACAATGAGAGGCACAATAATCGCTAATAATGCTGCAATTGAAATGAGTACAGGTGACACCTTAGAAGGAAGAGCGCTTTCTACAGCAGGTGCAATTACCGTTGATGGCGTTTTTGCTTACACACCAATTGGATGCGGAAGTCCAACACTAACAGGACCAATTGTACCTGAGCTAGGTGCGGCGGCTTGTTTTGCAATATTCTCTTCTGATGGACCAGTTATGAATGCTGGAATTACTACCGTAACAGGAGGTGTAGGGACAAATGTTGGTTTGACCACAGGGTTCGATAATTTATTAGTGAATGGTGAAATACACCCTATTCCAGATGTAGCAACATCAGAGGCATCAGCAGATTTATTAATCGCTTACAATTATGCGAATCTGTTAGCTTTTGATATTGAATTATTGTATCCTGCTCAATTTGGAAATAACTTGGTATTGACACCTCATACATACGTGATGAATGGAGCAGTGACATTTACTGATTCACTGTATCTGAATGCTTTAGGAGACCCAAATGCAACATTCGTGATTCAAGTTAATGGAGCATTTACTACAAGTACTTTTTCAAAAGTTTTATTAATTAATGGTACACAAGCGAAAAATGTGTATTGGAAAATTGATGGTGCAGTTGAAATAAACGATTATTCAGTTTTTAATGGAACAATTATCTGTAACAACGGTGCGATCAACTTAATGTCTGGCATGTCTATTAATGGCAGAGCACTTTCAACGAGTGGGGCCGTTTCTACAAATGCAATCACAGCTGTTGTTGATTCAATTCCAACTTATTGCACTTTTTTAACTATTCAATCGTTGAATTCTGATGATCAATCTTTAACTGTTTATCCAAACCCTTTTAGTTCAACTTTATCTATAATCATGAATGATGGTTCTCAATTAGATAATTATAGTTTCAAATTATTCAATGTTTTAGGACAGGAAGTATTACAATCGAACATCAATAAGCAACAGAATACAATTGAAACAACATCACTTTCAAATGGAATTTATTATTTTGAAGTGAGTGCAGACAACAAAATTATTCAAACAGGAAAATTGATTTCAGAATAATAGAATTATCAATTTTTTAAATAACCTCCTATCTGAATTAATATTTGGGTAGGGGGTTTTTCATTTGAAATAGATTCGTGTGGTTATTCTAAATGATTTGTGTAATTATGTAGAATATTAGAAATAGAATGAGTTTAAAATTTGAAATTAAAGTAGTGTGTTATTTTTCTTTGTTATTGATTTTTATCAATACAAGTTTTTCAGCTCAAGTCACAAATGATCAGCTTTCTATCATTGATATAAAACATTATTCCATAGAACTTAAAATAAACGATACAACTGACAGAATTGAAGTAAAAGAGTTGATTTTATTGGAAAGGCTGGATGATACTAAAAATATTAGTTTGGAATTAACCTCCTTAAATTCCGAAGGAAAAGGAATGGTAATAGAAAGTGTTTATGAAGGGAATTTCCCAATTAAATTTAAACACGAAAATAACAAGTTGATCATTGAAAACTTTAGACCTAATGTTCAGAAAGAAATAGAATTGAGTATCGTTTTCAGTGGGATTCCGGTTGATGGTTTGGTGATTGGTAAGAACAAATATGGAAACCGTACTTTTTTTGGAGATAATTGGCCAAATAGAGCGCACAATTGGTTTGTCTGTATTGATCATCCTTCTGATAAAGCGACAGTGCAATTTTCAGTTCAAGCACCAAATCACTATCAAGTAATAGCAAATGGGGAATTCATTGGTAAAAGAACCTTAAACACATCTGATAATATTTATGAATACAGCTCTACTGTTCCGTTACCAACAAAAGTTATGGTGGTTGGAATTGCTGATTTTAAAACACAAGAATTACCAACTTCTGCAGGAGTAAATTTGAGTTCATGGGTATATCCAGAAAATGAGCAAAAAGGATTTTATGATTTCGAAATGGCAACTTCTATTATGCCTTTTTTTGTATTTTATCTTGGCCAATATGAATATGAAAAACTTGCTAATGTACAGTCCACAACTCGTTTTGGAGGGATGGAAAATGCTGGTTGTATTTTCTATGATGAAAATGCGATTAATGGAAAAAGGACATGTGAGACTTTACTTGTGCATGAAATAGCACATCAATGGTTTGGTAATTCAGCATCAGAAAAAGAGTGGGAAGACATTTGGCTGAGTGAAGGTTTTGCAACTTATTTTACAAATTTATATATCGAAGAAGTTAAAGGTGGAGACAAATTTAGAGAACAATTAGAACAAGATAG
>VFKM01000046.1 GCA_009885545.1 Flavobacteriales bacterium | reverse complement strand
CGTTGTTTACATCCCAATGAAGCATCATTTTCAAACGACGATCGGCTTCTTTGGTTCCGTCCAACAACATTCCAAAACCTCCATTGATCACTTCGCCCCAACCTACTCCACCACCATTGTGTATGGAAACCCACGTTGCACCTCTGAAACTATCGCCAATAACGTTTTGAATAGCCATATCAGCAGTAAAACGTGAACCATCGTAAATGTTAGACGTTTCACGGTACGGTGAATCCGTTCCAGAAACATCATGGTGATCTCGGCCTAAAACAACTGGTCCAATTTCGCCTTTTTCAATTGCTTTGTTAAATGCTTCTGCAATCAACATTCTTCCTTCCGCATCCGCATATAAAATACGTGCCTGCGAACCAACTACCAATTTATTTTCTTGAGCGCCTTTAATCCACTGAATATTATCAGCCATTTGTTGCTGAATTTCTTCAGGACTTCGCTTTTTCATTTCTTCTAAAACAGCACACGCTATTTCATCCGTTTTCGCTAAATCTTCCGGCTTTCCAGAAGCACACACCCAACGGAAAGGTCCAAATCCATAATCAAAACACATTGGTCCGAGAATGTCTTGTACATAAGATGGATATTTAAAATCAATGCCATTTGCTGCCATAACATCTGCTCCAGCGCGTGATGCTTCTAATAAAAAAGCATTTCCGTAATCGAAGAAATAGGTTCCTTTGGCCGTATGTTTGTTCACCGCAGCTGCATGTAAACGCAACGTTGCCTGAACCTTTTCTTTGAATAAATCAGGATTATTGGCCATCAAGTCATTTGCTTCCTCAAAAGAAATTCCAACAGGATAATAACCACCAGCCCATGGATTGTGCAACGAAGTTTGATCAGATCCTAAGTCAACAAAAACATTTTCTTTGTCGAACTTCTCCCAAACGTCTACAATATTTCCAATAAAAGCGATTGAAACAACTTCTTGTTTTTCTTTTGCAATACGAACACGCTCGCACAATTCATCCAAATCATCGATCAATACATCCACCCAACCTTGAGAATAGCGCGTATTCGCAGCTTTTGGATTTACTTCAGCGGTAACAGAAATACAGCCTGCAATATTTCCCGCTTTTGGCTGCGCGCCAGACATTCCGCCTAAACCGGCGGTAAGAAATAATTTGCCTTTGATTGTTTCATTTGCCTTCGAAATTTTTCGAGCCGCATTTAAAACTGTAATCGTTGTGCCGTGAACAATTCCTTGCGGACCAATATACATGAAAGATCCTGCAGTCATTTGTCCGTATTGTGTAACACCCAAGGCGTTGAATTTTTCCCAATCATCCGGTTTAGAATAATTCGGAATCATCATTCCATTCGTTACAACAACTCTTGGCGCTTCTTTGTGTGACGGGAATAATCCCATTGGATGACCAGAATACATTGCCAACGTTTGTTCGTCGGTCATTTCAGCCAAATATTTCATTGTCAAACGGTACTGAATCCAATTCTGGAAAACAGCGCCATTTCCACCATAGGTGATTAACTCATGTGGATGTTGAGCAACGGCATAATCCAAATTATTTTGAATCATCAACATGATTGCTTTTGCTTGTTCTGATTTCCCTGGATACTCGTTTATTGGTCGTGCAAACATGACATAATCAGGACGGTAACGCAGCATATAAATACGACCGTATGTTTCTAATTCATTTAAAAAATCTTCAATTAATTCAGCATGTTGCTCCTTCGGGAAATAACGCAATGCATTTCTTAGCGCCAATTTTTTCTCATCTGGACTTAGAATCGCTTTACGCTTTGGTGCGTGATTGATTGAAAGTTCGTATTCTTTTTTTGCGGGAATAAATTTAGGAATTCCTTGTAAAATATCTTGATGAAAAGCTTCGATTGACATGCGTTAATTTTTTTGTAAAGTTAATACATTCTACAAAAAACTATCGATTTCAAAAGTTAGGATATTGATGTAATTTATCTAATAACATTGACATGTCCATTGAAATCATAAATTTCGTCGTTTAAAACATCTTTTGTTTTGATTGTCCATGTGTATGTCCCAATTTCAACCGGCCTACCGTTATAAGATCCATCCCACTTTGCTGAAGGGTCATGAGATTCCCAAATTATTTCGCCCCATCTATTATAAAGGAGCAGTTCAAAATTATAAACATCAATTCCTTCAATATAAATACCCCAAGATTGATTGTATTCATCGCCATCAGGAGTGAATGAATTAGGAACATAAAATACCAACTCAGGATATACTATAACAATTTGACTTGTAGTATCAATGCAACCAAATTCTGAAGTTGCAATCAAAATAACTTCATAATTGCCCTCTAAACCATCAGGAAAAATAGTTTTCAAATGTTTTAATTCAGAATAAGAAGGTGTTCCAGATTCAATATACCATTGATATGTATCACCATTGACAGTGTAATTTGTTAACTGAACTTCAGCATCATAGATGTAAACTGGATCTGGACTATGGTTGAAATTTGCATCTGGTATTGCGTGAACTGTCAAATAATTAAAGAAGGTAGTTGAATCCACACACCCTTGAGGAGATGTTATCACAAGCTGCACATCATATAAGTTTGACATCATATTTTCAGGTCGAATTGTATCAACATCATCAAATGACTGTCCATCAGATAATTCCCAATGAATCATATCAACCATAGTTGGGTCTGTTTCATTAACTATGACAAAATTTGCTGGTTCACATTCATTATCATTATCAACTGAAATTAATGGCACAGGTAAAGGTGCAACAAAAACATTAGTCTCTAAAACTAGTGGTGTAGATTCACATTCATCGTTAACTGTGATTATATAATGTGTAGTGATTGGTGGTCCGGCAGTTACAGTGTGAGATGAACCGTTTCCAATTTCACCCGAACTCCATGTAAATGTATATGGAGGTCCAAAACCACCTGTTGCCGTTGCTGTTAATGTTGTAGGAAAACCAGGACAAATCGTAACATCTGATGTCGCTGAACCGGATATTACACTTCTCACTGTTACATTAATTGTTTCAGTAGGTGAAATACATCCATTTTGATTTTCAGCATAAACAGAATAAGTAGTGCTAACTAACGGATTGACATTCTGCGTAAAATTCGTGTTTGTGGTTTGATCCCAATGAAATAGGTATGAAGTTCCTCCCGTTGCAGAAGCCATTAATGTAGCAATTCCGTTTTGACAAATTAGCGTGTCATTTGAAACGGAAATTGTTACCGGAACAGGATTTGTCACTGTAACATTAGAGCAAATTTGACAACCCATTGCATTCCTCGAACAAACTGAAAACGTTCCAGCATTAAAAAAAACTGCAAATGAATCAACTTGCCATGTAACACCATTATCAAAACTATACTCATCGGCTAGAGGACTATTTATATGGATTTCTCCATCTGAATAACCGAAACAAGAAGGATTGACAGAGCTCGTTGTTTGAGCGATTTGTGTAACAAGTACACGTACTGTATCTCTTCTTATTCCACAAGTAGGATTGTTTTCAGAAAGAATAAATTGATATAACCCAGTTTGATTGACGGTTACTGTAGGAGTCAACGATGTCAAATTAGGCGAAAAATTAACAACTGGTATTGGAACAATTCCAGTCGTTAGTGTTTGCCACGACGCAGTATTTGTTGCTGAACTAATTATTCCATTCAAGTTTATTGGCTGTCCTAAACATATGGTATCGTTTATTCCAGCATTTGGTAATGGAGGAGGAACCACTGTTATCGTGAATACTGCTGTATCAATAAACTGAGATGACGAAGCACTTGCCGGCTGTAATACTTGAACTTGATAAGTTGTGGTAACAGTTGGTGTCACTGTTACATTTGTTCCTCCAGTGGTATTTGAAACACCATTGGTAACCAACCATGTAAATTGTGGTGCAGATAAACCTGGTGTTACAACAGTAACATTAGCAGAAGTACCTAAACAAATTGTTTGATCAACAGCTGAGACACCGCAGGCAACACCTGCTGTTCCAAAAAAATTCAAATTCACATTTTGACTTGTGCCGCTATAATTTGACAAACAAAGAAGATATTGTTGACCAGCTATTACATTCAATGGTGCTTCATAGCTCGAAGGTGATCCTAAAGGTGGTAATTGACCTGCAGGAGCCATACCCGTATTACCGTTACATGATCCATTCCAGTTACATGCGACAGGAGGCAACGTATTACCTGTAATTGCCGAACATGTTACACTTGGACTTACATAAGGCCACATTATCCAGTCAAAGCACCCGCCACTTGGTCCAATCATTGACCAAGCTAATGTACCGTTACTTGTAACAGAAATAGTGATAAAAGTAGAACTAGTTTCACCACTTAATAAACAGCCTGAATTTCCAGATGAACCAGGATTTGAAGATGGATTTGAAATACTTCCAGAAGTAAAATCTACAATATTCGTTGATAAATTATTTGGAGCAATAGCAAATGATGGAGTTGTACATCCAGGAACGGCTTCCGAACAGTCGTTCGGCTGAGCTAAACTAAAAAAACTTATTAATACAAAAAGTCCAGTTATTGTTCTCATCAAGTTATTTTTCACACCCTTCAAACGGGAAAGGTTTAACGATATCAATACCTTGACGACCAATTTGTATACATCTTACTCTATCAGAATATTGGTTAAACCAAGAAATAAAATTTTCTTCAGAAAGTTCATCTAAATTTTTAGTCAAAACAAAACATCTTTGAGTATTGTAATCTAAACGAACAATTTTAATATAAGGATTTGAACGCATTTCCGTTTCTAATGCTATCATTTCTTCAGCATTTTCAACTTCAATTATTGATTGAGCAAATAAAACAGTATTATTAGGTGAAGTTTGTGAATAGCCAAATTCAGATATTAAAATCACAAAAATTCCAAATAATAGCTCTTTCATATGTAAAGATTTATTCTTAGACGTAAACAATAATAAATAGTTGTCCTAATATTTTAGGCAAAGGTAATTCTATCAATACTAAATTTGACAGAATAGTGAAAATATAAAGGGTGCTGTTAAGTATTTAACAGGTTTGTTGCTTTGTTATAAAAACTTGAAATTTTTGCCAAGATACACGGCTGCGTCACCTAATTCTTCTTCAATTCTCAATAATTGATTGTATTTAGCCATTCTATCACTTCGAGATGCAGAACCAGTTTTTATTTGTCCAGTATTCAACGCGACAGCTAAATCAGCAATTATACTATCTTCAGTTTCACCACTTCTATGACTCATTACAGAAGAATAACCATTTTTTGTTGCTAATTGAACAGCTTCAATTGTTTCAGTAAGCGTTCCTATTTGGTTCACTTTAACTAATATTGAATTAGCGATTCCTTCATTAATTCCTTTTGTAAGTCGTTTTGTGTTTGTAACAAAAAGATCATCACCTACTAATTGTACTTTATCACCTAATTCTTCCGTGGCTAATTTCCATCCTTCCCAATCATCTTCGGCTAAACCATCTTCTATAGAAATAATTGGGTATTTTGAACACCAATTTTTCCAAAAAGCAACCATTTCTGCAGAAGACATTTCTTCACCAGTTGATTCAAATATATATTTCTTTTTATCAGCATTATAAAATTCAGAAGAAGCAGCATCTAGAGCGATGTACACATCTTCACCTGCTATGAATCCAGCTTTTTGAATTGCTTCCATAACATACTGCAAAGCCTCTTCATTAGAGCCTAAATTTGGAGCAAAACCACCTTCATCACCTACATTCGTTGACATTCCTTTTTCTTTCAGAACGTTTTTTAGATGGTGAAAAATTTCTGTTCCCCAGCGCAAACCTTCTGAAAACGAAGATGCCCCAAAAGGCATTACCATAAATTCCTGAATATCAATTAAATTGTCGGCATGTGAACCTCCATTCAATATATTCATCATCGGAACAGGCATTGTTACAGCGCCTACCCCACCAATGTAACGGTATAAACTTAAGCCTGATTCTTGAGCTGCTGCTTTAGCCACTGCCAACGAAACTCCTAGAATAGCATTCGCACCTAGTTTTGACTTATTTTCAGTATTATCCAAACGGATCATTAATGTATCAATTCCTTTTTGATCAAAAATATCCATTCCAATTATTGCGTCGTTAATTAGTGTATTAACATTTGCAACGGCCTTTAATACGCCTTTTCCAAGATATACATTCTTGTCACCATCTCTTAATTCTACGGCTTCATGTATTCCGGTTGAAGCCCCAGAAGGCACTGCTGCTCTACCAACTATACCGTTTTCGGTAATTACATCAACCTCAATAGTAGGATTTCCTCTAGAATCTAATATTTGTCTTCCGATAACCTTAGCGATATAACTCATTATTTGGATTGTTTCATATTGTGAATAAACTGATCAAAAAGATAACGCGAATCGTGCGGACCCGCCGAAGCTTCTGGATGGAATTGTACAGAAAAAACAGATTTTCCTACAATTTCTATTCCTGCAACTGTATCATCATTTAAATGCTTGTGTGTAATGCTTACCTTCTCATTTCCTGAAAAACTATCTTTTGAAATTACAAATCCGTGATTTTGTGAAGTTATTTCTCCTTTTCCAGTTTTTAAATTTATAACAGGATGATTGATGCCTCGGTGACCGTTAAACATCTTTTCTGTTTTCAATCCTTGACTTAAACCCAATATTTGATGGCCTAGACAAATACCAAAAACTGGTTTATTTGAATTTACAATTTCCTTGACTAATTCAATTGATTCAGGCATAGCAGATGGATCACCAGGCCCATTTGATAACATAAATCCATCTGGATTGAATTTATCAATTTCAGTTTTTGAAGTATTCAATGGAAAAACTTTAACATGACAACCTCTATCAGTCAGGCATTTAATAATATTTCTCTTTACACCAAAATCCAGCAATGCCACTTTATACTCAGTATTTTCAGGTAAAACTTCAAACGCATCTTGTGTTGCCACCTTTGAAGACAATTCTAAACCATCCATTGACGGAGCTTTTTCTAAAATCGATTTTAAATCATCAATAGATAAATTTTCAGAAGAAATGATTGCATTCATAGCGCCTTTACTCCTAATGTGTCTTACCAATGCACGTGTATCAATATCTGCAATCCCTACTGTTTGACTCTCGATCATATAATCTTCTAATGAACCATTTGCTGATTCTCTCGAATATATCTCAGAGAATTTTTTTGTCACTAAACCCGCTATTTTAATTGAATTTGATTCGATCTCATCTTTTTGAACTCCATAATTCCCAATATGGGCAGTTGTCATTATTAAAATTTGACCAAAATAAGAAGGATCTGTAAAAACTTCTTGATAACCTGTCATTCCTGTGTTGAATGCAATTTCACCAGTTGTGGTACCTGTTTTACCAATTCCAATACCTTGAAAAACTGTTCCATCGGCTAAAACTAAAACAGCAGGTCTTCTTTCTTCCATTTAAAATATTTTATGCAAAGTTAGGGTTTCATCTTGAAAAGAAGAAGAGGTTGTGGATAAAAAATGAGAACATGATAAAGAAAAATTAAGGACACTTTGCCCCCCTTTAGAAACCATATTCTGATTATTCCCAGAAAGGTACTTTAGTGTGAAAATTAACCAATTCTTGAATTGAATTAAAGGAAAAGGGGTAAATCCCTTCCAAATTCAACCCTACACCCAAAAAAAAAATCCCGACCAGAGCCGGGATTTTCAATTATTTAAAAGAATTATTATTTCTCTTCTTCTTTTTCTTCTGATTCTTCAGCAGAATCTTCATCGTTAGATTCTTCTACAGCTGGAGTCTCTTCAACTTCTTCTACTACAGGAGATTCTACAGCCACTTCAGCTACAACTTCTTCTACAACGACAGCTTCAGCAATTTCTTCCTCGCTTGAAGTTTCTTCTACTGCTGCTGCTTTTGGAGCAACTGTTTCATCACCTTCAACTTTTCCGCCTGGTCTTCTTGAACGACGTGTTGTCTTTTTCGCTTTTTCATTTGTATAGATATCGTTGAAATCAACCAATTCTATAATACACATTTCAGCGTTATCACCTAAACGATATCCCGTACGAATAATACGTGTATACCCTCCAGGTCTGTCAGCAATTTTCGGAGCTACATCTCTGAACAATTCAGAAACTATCTCCTTACTTTGCAAGTATGAAAAAACAGTTCTTCTTGAATGCGTTGAATCTGTTTTTGATTTAGTCAACAATGGCTCTACATATCCTCTTAAAGCTTTTGCTTTAGCAACAGTTGTATTAATACGTTTGTGCTGAATAAGTGAACAAGCCATATTAGATAGCATCGCTTTTCTGTGCGAAGCTGTTCTACCTAAATTATTTACTTTATTACCGTGTCTCATTTTTTTAAATTTCGTAAGTAACGGTTAACTGAATCCTTTTTATTTATCGCTAAAACTCAGTCACCTATTACGCCATTATTAATTAATTGCGATTCTTAATCTTTATCTAATTTGTATTTAGCTACATTCATTCCGAAAGAAAGACCTTTGTTATCAACTAAGTCTTCAAGTTCAGTAAGAGATTTCTTACCAAAATTACGGAATTTCAATAGGTCATTTTTGTTGTAAGAAACTAAATCACCAAGTGTTTCTACATCGGCAGCCTTCAAACAATTCAAAGCTCTTACAGATAAATCCATATCGACTAATTTTGTTTTAAGTAATTGACGCATGTGTAGAGAAGTTTCATCAAATTCTTCTGTTTCAGCTTTTATTTCACTATCAAGTGTAATTCTCTCATCAGAGAACAACATGAAATGGTGAATTAAAATCTTAGCAGCTTCCTTTAAAGCTTCTTTTGGGTGAACAGATCCATCAGTAGTAATATCAAATACCAATTTTTCATAATCCGTTTTTTGTTCAACACGGAAATTTTCAACCGTATATTTTACATTTTTTATTGGAGTATAAATTGAATCAATGAATATAGTACCAAAAGGAACTCCACTAATTTTATTCTCTTCAGCAGGAACATATCCTCGACCTTTTGTAATAGTCAATTCAATTTCCATTTTAACTGATGGTTCCATATTACAGATAACCAAATCAGAATTTAAAACTTGAAAAGCCGATGTGAATTTTCCTAAATCTCCTGCTGTAAGTTTATCTTGTCCAGAGACAGAGATAACAACAGTTTCTGAATCGGTACCTTCAATTTGTTGTTTGAAACGTACTTGTTTCAAATTCAATATTATTTCAGTAACGTCTTCTACTACACCTTTAATTGTAGAGAATTCATGATCTGCACCATCAATACGTATAGACGAAATTGCAAATCCTTCTAAAGAAGAAAGCAAAATACGACGTAATGAATTACCTACAGTAATACCATAACCTGGTTCAAGAGGGCGAAATTCAAATTGTCCTTGATGTTCATCGGACTGAATCATTATAACCTTGTCAGGCTTTTGGAAGTCTAGAATAGCCATATTAATACTTTATTTATTATTTAGAATATAATTCGACAATTAGTTGTTCTTTGATGTTTTCAGGAATCATGTCACGTGCAGGTATACCTAACATTTTACCAGACATATCTGAGTTGTTCCAATCCAACCAATCATATTTTTTATTGTTAGATGACAATGAAGAAGTTATTGCTTCTAAAGACTTCGATTTTTCACGAACTCCAATAACATCACCAACTTTCAATGTATATGAAGGAATGTTAACTAATTCTCCATTTACAGTAATGTGTCTATGAGAAACTAATTGACGTGCTCCACGGCGACTAGGAGAAACACCTAATCTATAAACAGTATTATCTAAACGTGTTTCACAAAGTTGTAACAAGATTTCTCCTGTAATTCCTTTCATTCTTTGAGCACGCTCAAACATATTTGAGAATTGGCGCTCTAATATACCGTATGTATATTTTGCTTTTTGTTTTTCAGTTAACTGAATAGAGTATTCTGACTGCTTACCGCCACGTCTTTTAGATGGACCATGTTGTCCTGGACCGTAAGCTCTTCTTTCTAGCGACTTGTCTGGGCCAAAGATTGGATCTCTGAAACGACGCGCGATTTTGGATTTTGGACCTGTATATCTTGCCATTTTTATGTATTTAAAAGTACGATTATGAATTAAGGCTTTCCTTCGATAATCTTATTGCACTTTAGTTAATTAATATTAAACTCTTCGTCTTTTTGGAGGACGACACCCGTTATGAGGTAGTGGAGTTACATCCACTATTTCAGTTACTTCGATTCCAGCGTTATGCAAAGATCTGATAGCTGACTCACGTCCTCCACCTGGTCCTTTAACATAAACTTTTACCTTACGTAATCCGAAGTCATGGGCTTCTTTAGCACAATTCTCAGCTGCCATTTGTGCAGCATAAGGTGTGTTCTTTTTAGATCCTCTAAAGCCCATTTTTCCCGCTGATGACCATGAAATTACTTGGCCAGCATTGTTAGTCAAAGAAATTATTACGTTGTTGAAGGTAGCTTGAATATGCGCTTCACCCATCGCATCAACTTTGACGATCTTCTTCTTTTTTTGATTAGATTTTGCCATCTTTACTTACTTATTATTTAGTCGCTTTCTTCTTGTTAGCAACTGTTTTTCTTCTACCTTTTCTTGTACGAGCATTATTCTTTGTACGTTGACCTCTCAAAGGTAAACCTGAACGATGACGAATTCCTCTTTGACAACCGATATCCATCAAACGTTTAATGTTTAATTGAATTTCAGAACGCAACTGACCTTCAGTTTTCACTTCATTGATCGCGTTACGAATTGCTGCCAATTGATCATCGTTCCATTCTTGAACTTTGATGTTTTCGTCAATTCCGTTATCCTTCAAAATTTTACTTGAAGTGCTCTTTCCAATTCCGAAGATGTAAGTCAAACCGATTACACCTCTTTTGTTTTTTGGTAAATCTATACCTGCAATACGTGCCATACTTTTTTATATTACCCTTGTCTTTGTTTAAGTTTAGGATTCTTTTTATTAATCACATAAACTACTCCATTTCTCTTAACGATTTTGCAATCTGCAGTTCGTTTTTTTACTGATGCTCTAACTTTCATCTTTTCTTATTTTAATCCAATGCTTATTTATATCTGAAAGATATTCTCCCTTTTGATAAATCATAAGGAGACATTTCAACTTTCACTCTATCTCCAGGAAGAATCTTAATGTAGAACATTCTCATTTTTCCTGAAATATGAGCTGTGATAATATGACCATTTTCTAATTCCACTCGAAACATTGCATTCGATAGGGCTTCGATGATCACACCGTCTTGCTCAATTGATGTTTGTTTTGCCATTTTTAAAATCCAGATAATTCGCCTTGAGTTCTTCTTCCTTTAATACGAGTCCCTTCCATCAAGCCATCCATATGACGATTTAATAGATAAGATTCGATTTGTTGTAAAGTATCTAAAACAACTCCGACCATAATTAATATAGATGTTCCACCAAAGAACATTGCAAAAGCATCATTTACTCCTGCCAATTTCGCAATGGCTGGTAATATTGCTATTACAGCTAAGAACATAGACCCTGGCAAGGTAATTCTTGAAACCAACGTATCAATATATTCTGCAGTATCCTCTCCTGGTCTAACTCCTGGGATAAATCCACCTGATCTTTTCAAATCATCAGCAATTTTTCTTGGGTTAATCATGATAGCTGTATAGAAATAGGTAAAGACAATAATTAATAGCGCTAAAAGTAAATTATAACTTACGCCATAAATATCACCTAAAGTTCTTTGAATAAAATTTCCACCTTCGGCAGCTCCACTTGCAAATATCATTACTGGAATAGTCATGATTGCCTGAGCAAAAATGATTGGCATTACACCACTAGCGTTTACCTTTATTGGTAAATAACTTCTAGCACCTGCCTCATCTACAGCTCTCGCTCCAACAACTCTTTTTGCAGTATTTAGTGGAATTTTACGAACACCCTGTACAATTAATATTGTTCCAAGAATCACAATCATAAATGCCACGATCTCTAAAACAATCTTAATCAAATTACCTGATCCTACAGCAAAACCGAACTCAGCTGTAAATGCCTCAGGCAAACGAGCAAGGATACCAACTGTAATTAATAATGAAATACCATTTCCAATACCTTTATCAGTTATTCTTTCTCCTAACCAAACAGCAAACATAGAACCTGCAATTAAAACTAGTATTGTTTGTGTCCACCAAAATGTTGAAGCATCTACTGGCATTGCGCCTTTAGATTGCACATACATTGCTAAATAACTTGGGGCTTGTAAAGCACAAATTACTATTGTCAAAATACGTGTATAGTTGTTAATTCGTTTTCGACCAGATTCACCTTCATTTTGCATTTTTTGAACAGCTGGGACAGCCATTCCTAACAATTGCATAATAATTGATGCACTGATATACGGCATTATCCCAAGAGCCATGACAGATGCATTCGTAAACCCACCTCCAGAAAATAGAGAAAGTAAAGTTTCTAATGCATTTTGACCACCATTAGCTTGCGCATTCATTAACGCAGTGTAATTCACACCAGGTAATACCACGAATGATCCTACTCGATAAACTAGAATTAATCCAAGAGTCAAAATGATTCTTTTTCTTAATTCTTCTACCTTCCAGATGTTTTTAATACTTTGTATAAATCGTTTCATTTAAAAAAATGTTGGCGAAGTTAATTAGATTTCTGAACAATTCCCACCTTGACCTTCAATTAATGCTTTCGCAGAAGTTGAAAATTTGTGAGCAATCACATTAACCTTACCTTTCAATTCCCCTCTTCCTAAAACTTTAACAAGTTCATTTCTTGAAATTAGTCCGTTTTCACGTAAAACTTCAGGTGTAATTTCTGAAACATTTTTACGATCAATTAGAGATTGAATAATATCTAAATTAATTGCTTTATACTCAACACGGTTAATATTTTTGAAACCGAATTTAGGTACTCTTCTTTGTAAAGGCATTTGCCCTCCTTCGAAACCAATCTTAGATTTGTAACCTGATCTTGATTTCGCTCCTTTATGTCCACGGGTAGAAGTTCCACCATGACCAGATCCCTGACCACGTGCAATTCTTTTGTCTTTTTTAACAGACCCAGCTGCTGGAGTTAAATTATGTAAATTCATTGTAAATCGTTTTATAAGGATTATTCAACAACCTTGATAAGGTGTGATATTTTCTTAACCATTCCTAGAATCTGTGGAGTTGCTTCTTTTTCAAGAATTTGATTCAACTTTCTAAATCCTAGCGCCTTTAACGTAGCCTTTTGATCAGCGGGACGTCTAATAGCGCTTCTTACTTGCTGTATTTTAATGATAGCCATCTGATTTTCTATTAACCGTTAAACACTTTGTCCAATGTAATCCCACGTTGTTTTGCAACAGCAACTGCATCTCTCATTTTAGAAAGCGCATCAATTGTAGCTTTAACTACGTTGTGTGGATTTGAAGATCCTTGTGACTTTGCCAATACATTATGAATTCCAACGCTTTCTAATACAGCACGCATTGCACCACCTGCAATAACACCTGTACCAACCGATGCTGGCTTTAATAATATCTCTGCTCCACCAAATTTACCTTTTTGAGAATGAGGTACAGTACCATGTAAAATTGGAACTTTGATCAAATTTTTCTTTGCATCATCAATTCCTTTTGTAATAGCTTCTGTTACTTCTTTTGCCTTTCCTAAACCATGACCAACGATACCATTTTCGTTTCCAACTACAACAATTGCAGAGAAACTAAATGTACGTCCACCTTTCGTTACTTTCGTAACACGGTTAACAGAAACGAGTTTGTCTTTTAACTCTATATCTGAGGGTTTTACCCTGTTTAATACCTGTGCTGCCATTTTTTAAAATTTTAAACCGCCTTCTCGAGCTGAGTCAGCTAATGATTTAACTCTACCGTGGTATAGATAACCATTGCGATCAAACACAACGCTTTCGATTCCGGCTTTTATTGCTTTTTCTGCAACTTCTTTTCCAATTACCGCAGCTTGTTCAGACTTTGTCTTTTTAACTACCGCTTTATTTTTAAATGAAGATGCTGATGCCAATGTTACTCCGTTAATATCATCAATCAA
Source organism: Flavobacteriales bacterium (assembly GCA_009885545.1). GTDB lineage: Bacteria > Bacteroidota > Bacteroidia > Flavobacteriales_D > Crocinitomicaceae > M0103. The sequence continues at coordinate 4,895 of VFKM01000046.1, read as the reverse complement.
CTGTGCGTAGATTTGTTTGTTACTTCGGAATACAGAAAGACGTGGCACCTTAGAAGTACCAGAAACTCTCTTTCTGATTCTTCTTTTAATTTTCGCTCTTCTGTTTATTTTACTGAATGCCATAACTTTAACTATTATTTTTTACCTGCAGATTTACCAGCTTTTCTTCTAACTTCTTCACCTAGGAAACGAATACCTTTACCTTTGTATGGTTCAGGCTTACGTAAGGAACGAATTTTGGCAGCTACTTGACCTATTAGTTGTTTGTCATAAGATTCTAACGTTACAACTGGTGCTTTACCCTTTTGGGTATCTGCAGATACTTTTATTTCTTTAGGGAATTCTAAAACAATTGCGTGAGAATATCCTAACATTAGCTCCAACTGTTGTCCAGTTGCAGTTGCACGATATCCAACACCAATTACTTCCAATTCCTTTTTAAACCCTTCCATAACACCAATACACATATTGTTAACTAAAGAACGATATAAACCGTGCTTAGCTCTATGGTTTGGCGCGTCTGATTCGCGGCTGAAAGTTATTACATTGCCCTCAATGTTCACTGTAACACAAGAATCTATTTCTTGTGACAATTCACCTTTAGGACCCTTAACGGAAATTACATTTCCGTTTAACTTTACGTCTACTCCACTCGGGATGTTAACTGGGGATTTACCTATCCTTGACATTTCTAACTATTCTTAAAATTAATATACGTAGCAAAGAACTTCTCCACCTACGTTTTGTTTTCTTGCTTCTTTATCAGTAATTACACCTTTTGAAGTTGAGACAATTGCAATTCCAAGACCATTCAATACACGTGGCATTTCAGTTGCCCCACTGTATTTTCTTAATCCTGGACGAGAAGCTCTTTGCAATTTTGTAATTGCAGGAACTTTCGTCGATGAATTGTATTTCAAAGCAATTTTAATGATGCCTTGCTTGTCATCTTCCTCAAATTTGTAATTAGTGACAAAACCCTGATCAAATAAAATTTGCGTCATTGCACGTTTTACATTTGAACTAGGAATCTCTACAATCTTCAAACCAGCCGCACTTGCGTTACGAATTCTGGTTAGAAAATCTGCTATAGGATCTGTATTCATAATCTTCCTATTAAACTTTAAATTACCAACTTGCTTTTTTAACTCCTGGGATCTTTCCAGACAATGCCATTTCACGGAATGTTACCCTTGAAATACCAAACTGACGCATGTAACCTCTAGGTCTTCCTGTCAAACCACAACGGTTGTGAACACGAATTTTAGAAGAATTTGCAGGCAATTTTTGCACTGCAATCATAGCATCCCATTTCGCTGCTTGAACCTCTTCAGAAGTGTCAGTTGACTTAAGTATTTTAGTCAATTCTGCTCTTTTCTTTGCGTATCTTGCAACTAATTTTTCTCTTTTGCGCTCACGCGCTTTCATTGATTCTTTTGCCATCTCTACTATTTTTTAATAAATGGAAAGCCAAATGCGTCCAGTAATTCCTTACCTTCTTCATCACTACCTGCTGAAGTAACGAACGTAATATCCATTCCAAGAATACGATTTACTTTGTCAATATCAATTTCAGGGAAAATGATGTGTTCTTTGATACCCATATTGAAGTTTCCTCTACCGTCAAATCCTTTTGGATTTACACCGCGGAAGTCACGAGTTCTAGGTAAAGCAACAGATAAAAAACGATCTAAAAAATCGTACATTTTATTACCTCTTAATGTCACTTTCGTACCAATCGGCATTCCTTTTCTTAATTTAAAGTTGGAGATATCTTTTTTGGAGATCGTCATAATTGCTTTTTGACCAGCAATTCTTGATAAATCTGCAACAGCGCTATCAATCAACTTTTTATCTGCAACTGCATCGCCCATTCCTTGGCTCAATACAATTTTTTCCAGTCTAGGTACTTTCATAATAGTCTTGTACCCGAATTTTTCTGTTAATGCAGGAATAATTTCCGCACTATATTTTTCTCGAAGTCTCGGTGAATAACTCATTACTTAATTTCCTCCCCTGATTTTTTTGAATAACGAACTAATTTTCCTTTTGCGTCTAACTTACGGCCAATGCGTGATGCAATGCCTTTAGTTACGATCATAAGGTTAGAAACGTGGATAGTTGATTCCTTTTCCACGATACCACCTTGAGGGTCTGCTGCACTTGGCTTAGAGTGTTTTTTTACCATATTAACACCTTCAACAATTGCACGCATTTTTTTTCTGTCGATAGTAAGGATTTTCCCTTCCAATCCTTTTGATTCACCGTTAAGAACTTTAACAGTGTCTCCTACTTTAATGTGTAATTTCTGTTGCATAACTTCAATTAATTTAAAGTACCTCAGGAGCAAGAGAAACAACCTTCATATAGTTGTTTTCACGCAGCTCACGAGCGACTGGTCCGAAAATACGAGTACCTCTCATTTCACCTGCTTGATTCAAAATAACGCATGCGTTATCATCAAAACGAATGTATGATCCGTCTGCACGGCGTACTTCTTTTTTTGTTCTTACTATTACTGCCTTAGCTACTGTACCCTTTTTAACGGCTCCAGAAGGCATTGCGCTCTTGACAGCAACGACGATTTTATCGCCAACCGAAGCATAACGACGTCTAGTACCTCCTAAAACACGGATTACTAAAACTGTTTTTGCTCCTGAGTTATCTGCTACTCCAAGTCTAGATTCTGTTTGTATCATTACTAAAAATTATTTAGCTCTTTCAATAACTTCTACTAATCTCCAATTCTTTGATTTACTCAAAGGACGGGTCTCCATAATTTTAACAGTATCACCAATGTGGCAATCATTGTTTTCATCGTGGGCGACAAATTTAGTAGTTTTTTTTACGAACTTACCATACTTTGGGTGTTTTACTTTACGTTCCACAGAAACTACAATAGATTTCTGCATTTTGTCGCTAGTAACGACCCCAATTCGTTCTTTTCTTAAATTACGCTTTTCCATGTCAAGCCAATTTCAATTTTAAACAAGCGATTAAGCTTGTGCTTCACGTTTAGTCAATTCAGTGTTCAATCTTGCGATTGTTTTTCTGACGTTTCGAATTTGAATTGGATTTTCCATTGGCGCAACACTGTGCGTCAGTTTCATTTTCGTAAGTTGATTTGAAAAATCGGCAATGCGACTCTTCACGTCTTCAACTGAAAGATTTGTGATTTCTTGCTGGTTCATATTAATTTCTATTTCTCTGGTATTACATAGTCGTTGCGAACAACGAACTTACATTTCACCGGTAACTTTTGAGCTGCCAAACGCATTGCTTCTTTTGCAATTTCGTAAGGCACACCGTCTGCTTCAAACATGATGCGACCTGGTTTTACTACTGCTACCCAGTGACTTGGAGCTCCCTTTCCTTTACCCATACGAACTTCTGCTGGTTTTGAGGTAACCGGCTTGTCAGGGAAAATTCGAATCCACACCTTTCCTTCACGTTTCATATATCGAGTAACGGCGATACGTGAAGCTTCAATTTGGCGTGATGTGATCCATGCAGGCTCCAATGTTTTCAATCCAAAAGATCCGAAAGCAATTGTACTACCTCTTTGGGCCATACCTCTGTTTCTACTCTTTTGAACTCTTCTAAATTTGGTTCTTTTTGGCTGTAACATCTTATATCAATTTTACTGTCCTGTTATTTTTTCTTTCTCTTAGCTCCCATTGGTCTTCTTGGTCCTGCTCCTGGTGCTCCTGATTTAGCAGCAGCTGCAGCCATTCCAACATTTGGAGAAAGGTCACGCTTTCCATATACTTCACCTTTACATATCCAAACTTTGATACCTAAACGGCCATAAGTTGTATGTGCTTCAGCAAGTGCATAGTCGATGTCAGCTCTAAACGTATGTAACGGAGTACGTCCATCCTTGTACATCTCACTACGAGCCATCTCTGCGCCATTCAAACGTCCAGAAATCTTAACTTTGATTCCTTCAGCTCCCATACGCATTGTACTCGCAATTGACATTTTGATTGCTCTTCTAAAAGAAATACGAGCTTCCAATTGACGAGCGATCCCATCAGCTACTAAACGAGCATCCAATTCTGGACGTTTCACCTCGAAAATATTGATTTGAATCTCTTTTTTCGTTAATTTTTTTAACTCTTCTTTTAGTTTATCAACCTCTTGTCCACCTTTACCGATAATCACCCCTGGACGAGCTGTATTAATCGTTACAGTAACAAGTTTCAATGTTCTCTCAATAATTATCTTAGCAATACTCGCTTTTGATAATCTTGCATTAAGATACTTACGAATTTGATCATCTTCAATGATCTTATCTTTGTAGTTTTTTCCACCATACCAGTTAGACTCCCATCCGTGGATGAAACCAAGTCTATTTCCTATTGGATTCGTTTTTTGTCCCATCTTATACTAACTTAGCTTTAGCACCATCAACAACGATGGTAACATGGTTTGATCTTTTTCTAATTCTATGTGCTCTACCTTGAGGTGCAGCTTGAATTCTTTTCAACATTGCACCACCACCAACTTCAATTGATTTCACTACTAACGTTTCTTCTTCAATACTTTTTCCTTCATTTTTTTGTTCCCAGTTTGAAATTGCTGAACGCAATAACTTACCTAGACTTGTAGAAGCATCTTTTGCATTATGTTGCAATATATTCAGAGCTTTATTAACCTCAATTCCTCTAACAAGATCAGCGACTAATCGCATTTTTCTTGGAGCAATCGGAGAGTCATTTAAACGAGCAATTGCCATTGTCGTTTTAATCTCTTTTAAATTTTCGGCTCTTAACCTTTTTCTAGCACCCATGACTTTGGCTGTTTAAATTCTATCTTTTCTTATCTTTTCTATTCCCTCCATGGCCACGGAAATTACGAGTTGGTGAAAATTCACCTAACTTGTGTCCCACCAT
>VFKM01000024.1 GCA_009885545.1 Flavobacteriales bacterium | reverse complement strand
ATGGGAATGAAAATGTCTGTTCGTCAAAATTCATTAACGCAAAATATGTCTTTAATTTCACCGGTTTTAAATGTTAACGTTACACGATTTTTCCCTTTCAAGAAATTGATCAAAGGCACCAATGGTATACAACAATTATTCTCTCGAATGGGTGTCACCTATAGCATGGAGGGGCAAAATAAATCTACCTTTAAAGACACACTACTTCGTGATAAAAACTACCAAGAGATTGGTAATCAATTTTTCAATGGTTTTAATCAGAATATCGGTATTCAAACGACTACCTCTTTTTTTAAAAATGCTTTAAAACTCAACCCGTCGGTAACCTACTCCAACAAAATTAATTTTCAGCAAATAGATAAACAATATGATGCGATAAACAACACCACAATAATTGATACAATTCAAAAATCTGGTATGGCTCATGAATTAAGTTTCAATGCTCAATTAACAACGATGATTTATAGTTATTATAAATTTATCGGGAAGAAAAAACCCCTACTAAGACACATCTTAACTCCTTCATTTGGTTTTAGATACGTACCGCAACTTAATCAATTAATAACAGAAAATGTCGGCGTAGATGAAGTGGAAATAACCTATTCACCTTTTGAACGAAGCATATACACTTCAAACACTGGAAACGGAGCTACACAACTAACATTTGGATTCAATAACACCTTTGAATTGAAACGGAAATCAGATAAAGATACACTTACTGGATTCAAAAAAACACGCATTGTCGATATGCTTTCAATCAATGGGAATTACGATTTTATGAAAGATTCAATGAGGCTATCTGATATATCGTTCAATATGCGGATCAATCCTATTGATTGGTTGAATTTCGTTGCAACATCTACATTCAGTCCGTATGGCTGGAATGACAGTACAGGAGCAACAATATCTCAATTCGCAATCAACAATAAAAACACGTTGGGTAGATTTTTACGTAATAACTTTACAACTACTTTGACGCTAACATCTAAAAAAAGTCGAGAAGTATTAAATGACACAAAAGACTTTATAAATTCCAATTGGAATTCAGATTTCAACTACTACGCTTTGCATCCAGAATATATTTTGAACTTCAATATCCCTTGGAAAATGTCTTTTTCACATGTTTATTCCATTGATGTGAACACAAATAAGTCAAGCACAAATCCATCAAAATACAATAAATTGCAAACATTAGTATTAAATGGGGATATCAGTTTTACTAAAAGATGGAAATTAGCTTCAACTATAAACCTTGATATGAATAAGCCACAAGTTACTAATGCACGGTTTACTTTGTCTCGTAATATGCATTGCTGGGCACTTTCTTTTCATTGGACCCCAATTGGTGGAAACAAAAGCTTCCTTCTCAGTATTAGGAATACTTCTTCTATCTTCCAGGATGCTAAAACTGATATTCGAAAGCCACCTGCTTTCCTATAACTCCTATTTAAGTAGGATTTAAAATTCTTCAGAAACAATCGTTATCTCATTATAAAACAATAAGAATTTGATTTCCTAATTCTTTTGCTTTCTTTTGTTTTAAAAATAAATTAAGTGTTAGACCTTTCTTTCAAAAACAACAAACAGCCTAAGGTTGGGAATATTTTGATTTCAGATCCATTTTTGGATGAAGATTTTTTTAGGAGATCTGTTATTCTTTTGTGTGATCATAATGATGATGGGACTTTTGGATTTGTTTTAAACAATTATCTAGATGTGGATTTACATGAAATTGATAATAGTTTTCCGGGTGATCATTCTAGAATTAGTGTTGGGGGGCCTGTTGAAACACAAAGTTTATTCTATGTTCATTCTTTAGGAAACCAAATCGAAGGGAGTATTCCAATCAATGATGAGCTGTTTTTCGGTGGTGAATACGAGCAAATACAAAATCTTTTGTTGGTTGAACCATCCAATAATTCAAAAATTCGTTTTTTCTTAGGCTATTCAGGTTGGGGCAAAAATCAATTAAAAGGGGAATTGAATGAAAACGCTTGGATTGTCGCAAACAACATCGTTACAGAAGAAATATTAAATACAACAAATGATTCTTTTTGGAATTATTGTTTAGAAAAACAAGGCGAACGCTTTAAAACAATTGCAAAATTCCCTTTAAATCCAAATGAAAATTGATATTACTCTTTTTGATTTATAAATGATTTTCAGAAGTGTTAAAAACTTGTGATTTGTATATTGATTCTTGTAACGAATAATTCAATTAACAAGTTTATCTTTGAAACGTAAAATCAACTGTTAACTTAATGTCATTCCTTGCACCTTTAGCCGAACGTATGCGACCAAAAAAATTGGACGAATACATCGGGCAAGAACATTTATTAAAGAATGGTGCTTCGTTGCGCAGAGCATTAGATTCAGGATTAATTCCATCTATGATTTTTTGGGGACCACCAGGTGTTGGAAAAACTACTTTAGCCCAATTAATTGCCCTTGAATTAAATCGACCAATTCATACTTTATCGGCTATTTCTTCTGGTGTAAAGGATGTAAGAGAGATAATTAACCGCGTTGAACAAGGAGGAATGTTTCAACAAAAAGGGACCATTTTATTCATTGATGAAATTCACCGTTTTTCAAAATCTCAACAAGACTCATTACTTGGTGCTGTTGAAAAGGGACTTATCACATTAATTGGTGCAACTACTGAAAACCCTTCATTCGAAGTGATTTCGGCCTTATTGTCACGTTGTCAAGTTTATACGTTAACATCACATAACAAACAAGATTTACTCAACCTACTAGAGAGAGCGATTCGAGAAGATGTCGTTCTCAAAGAAAAAAATATTATTCTCGAAGAGACCACAGCACTTTTGACAATTTCTGGTGGTGACGCAAGAAAATTATTAAACGTTTTTGAAATAATTATCGGAACCTTTAAAAACGATAAAATAATCAAAATTACAGATGTCATTGTTCAAGAATCAGCCCAACAAAGTCTTGCTATTTACGACAAAGATGGAGAACAACATTACGATATAATTTCGGCATTCATTAAATCAATCAGAGGGAGTGATCCTAATGCTGCAATATATTGGTTAGCTAGAATGGTTGAAGGCGGCGAAGACCCTAAATTTATTGCAAGAAGATTGATTATTTCAGCTGCAGAAGATATCGGATTAGCCAATTCAAATGCGCTATTAATAGCAAATAATTGTTTTCAAGCAGTTGAAACTGTTGGTTTTCCAGAAGCCCGAATAATATTAGCACAATGCACTATTTATCTTGCTTCCTCACCTAAAGGAAATGGTGCCTATATGGCGATCAATCGTGCACAAGAAGAAGTTCGTAAAAGCGGAAATCTAGGAGTTCCATTGCCTTTAAGAAATGCCCCAACTGCACTAATGAAAGAATTAGGATATGGGAAAGATTATTTATACTCACACGATTTTCCAGGCAATTTTGTTCAACAAGAATTTTTGCCAAATGAAATAAAAGGTAAAGCCTTCTTTGTCGCAGGAAGCACAAAAAAAGAACAAGAGTTAGAAGAATTGATTCACAAATTATGGGGCGAAAAATATAAATAGATGATGGCGAAATTTGCATATTACTGTTTGCTTTTACCTATCTCCTATCTACCATTAGGCGTATTATATGTTTTTACTGATTTTTTCTTTCTGATTTTAGCTACCGTTTTTCCTTATCGTAAAAAAGTCATAGAAGAAAATTTAAAACGTTCTTTCCCAGCTAAATCAGCGAAGGAAATAAAAAAATTAAAGCTACAATTCTACCTTCATTTCTGTGACCTTTTGGCTGAAGGAATAAAAAATTTAAGTATATCAAAAAAAGAATTATCTCGCCGTTTTAAGGTTGTAAATCCTGAGATAATGGATGATTTATATGCTCAAGGCAAAAGTGTCATTCTTGTTTCTGGTCATTACAACAATTGGGAATGGCTTATCACCTCTCAAAGTTTTCTATTTAAACATCAAGCTATGGGAATTGGGATGCCTATGACGAGTAAGTTTTGGGATAAAAAAATCAATGAGCGTCGAATGCGCTTCGGTATGAACGTTATTCATGCTAAAAACTTCAAAGATGAAATCCAAAAAAATAGTAATCATCCAATTGCGATATTAACGCTAGCAGATCAATCACCTGGAGATTCAAAAAAAGCATATTGGACAAGCTTTTTGCAGCAAGAAACGGCTGTTCTTTTTGGTGTTGAGCAAATGGCTCATACCTACGGGTTTTCTGTAGTTTTTTTCATTACTAGGAAAGTGAAAAGAGGTTATTACGAAATGGAACTTAAGTTAATTTCTGATGATCCTAAAAAATTAGAATGGGGAGAAATTACTGAAAAACATTTACATTTATTAGAAAAAGAAATCATGGAAAACCCTGAATTTTGGGTTTGGTCACACAAACGATGGAAAAGAGAAATCCCATCAAATATTGAACAATTAAAAAAGGAACAGAATGCTAAATTTAATGAGCGGTTTAAAGGTAATTAGTGTATTTCTTTTAGTGATTTCTAGCGTGTGTGCACAAGAAAATAAATACACACGAAAGAATAAAGCTGCGAAAATCATTCAATATAGCACGGATAAATGTTATTCTAGAAGTATCATTTTTCGAGATAGCGTTGTTTATACTGGGAATTCAGACGGTTCGCTCTATTCTACTAATTTAAAGACTGAAACATCTAGGAACTTAATGGCAAATAAAAAGTTCGAAGAAATGAGAGATCTTGAATTTTCGAATGATTTCTTGTTTGGAATGCAAAGCGGGACATTTGGTCTTTTGGCTAAAGCAGACTCTTCTAAATTCATAGAATTCGTAACTCCTGCTTCTAGTATGTGGATAGGAACTTTTTTAGATGGAATGGATTTTTATGGACAAACTGGTTTTATAATGGGCGACCCAAAAGAAGGGTTTTTCTCTCTTTATAAAAGCGAAGATGGTGGAGTTAGTTGGCTTCCATGTGAAGGGAAAATCGAAAACTATGAAGGAGAAGCTGGTTTTGCTGCAAGTGGAACAACAGTCCACGTTATGGACGATAGTACATTTATTTTTGTTTCAGGCGGGAAAAAAAGTAGATTTTTTAAATCAACTGATAAAGGAAAAACTTGGAAAATTACCTCATTGCCCTATATGACAAGTGAATCAAGCGGTGCTTTTTCGATTTGTATGATTTCAGATCAAATAGGCGTTATAGTTGGTGGTGATTATGCTAATCCTGATTTGTGTTTAAACACTTGTTTCTATACGGATGATGGAGGCGAATTTTGGATTAATGCCGAAGAACAAACACGTGGATATCGTTCATGTGTTATTGAAGCAAATGGCGTTTTTTATGCTTGTGGAACAAGTGGAATAGACTATTCAACAGATAATGGTGTGACTTGGAAAATGTTTGCCCACGGAAATTACTTCTCGATGTGCACAGACAACAATTCTCTTTATGCAACAATTCCAAATGGGAGTTTTCAAATTTTTGATTTAATACAGAAAAAGTAGAAATGACCGAATTAGTAAGTAAAATCAAATCTCATGTTGAGGGTGTATTCAAACATGATGCAACTGGGCATGACTGGTATCATATTGAACGCGTTTATAAAATGGCAATTCACCTTCAAAAATCAGAAGGTGGTGATATAGAAACTATTGAATTAGCCGCTTTACTTCATGACATTTCAGATCATAAAATGAATGGAGGAATATTAAATGCTGGTGGAAATGTTGCTTACAATCTGCTAATTGATTTGGGATGCAATGAATCAAAAGCATTAAAAGTGAAAGAAATTGTTGACGGTGTTTCCTATAAAGGAGCTAATGTTGCGGATAATATGCAAAGCATCGAAGGGAAAATTGTTCAAGATGCAGATCGGTTAGATGCAATAGGTGCTATAGGAATAGCTAGAGCATTCGCTTTTGGAGGCAACAAAGATAGACCGATGTATCTTCCTGATTCAAAACCTGAAATGCATGATAGTTTTGAAATTTATGCTAATTCAAAAAGTCATACAATCAATCATTTTTACGAAAAATTGTTACTTTTAAAAGATCGTTTGAATACTGAAAGTGCTGTTAAAATTGGAAGTGAACGTCATACTTTTATGGAGAATTACTTGCAACAGTTTTATAATGAATGGAATACAAAAATTTAAAGAATAAAATGACAGACCATTACGCTTTAGGAATAGATATAGGTGGAACATCAACAGAATTTGGATTAGTCAATAATGAAGGTGATGTTTTGTATGAAAAAGAATTTGTAACGAGGGATTTTCTAAAACCTGAATTATTAATTGATGCTATTTACGATGATTTAAAAAAAGATGGGTACTTGGACTTGATTTTGGGAATCGGAATCGGCGCTCCTAACGGTAATTATTTCACTGGGAATATTGAATATGCTCCAAACTTACTTTGGAAGGGTATCATTCCTTTAGCTAAGCTTTTTGAAGATAAATTTCACAAACCAACATTGTTAACGAACGATGCGAATGCCGCAGCTATGGGTGAAATGATTTTTGGTAACGCAAGAGATTTGAAAGATTTTGTTACAATCACATTAGGTACAGGAGTTGGAAGTGGCGTTATCGTTAATGGTGAACTGGTTTATGGTCACGATGGATTTGCTGGAGAATATGGTCATATTAGAGTAATACCTGACGGACGTTTATGTGGATGTACACGAAAAGGATGCCTTGAAACCTATTGTTCTTCAACAGGTGTTGTGAGAAGTATTAAAGAACTTGACTCCGAGAATAAAATGTTTTCGATATTAACTACGCTTGAAAACCCAACTGCTAAAGATGTTTTTGATTTGGCTGATAAAGGCGATCTTTTTGCGATTGAAATTGTAGATTTTACCGCTCAAATATTAGGATCAGCACTTGCAGATTACGCTTGTTTTTCAAGTCCTAAAGCATATGTTTTATTCGGAGGAATCGCTCAACATAAAGGTGATTTTGCAGCAAAAGTTAAATTAGCTTTAGAAGAGAATATTCTGATTATTTATAAAAACAAAATAGATATTCGGATTTCATCTTTACATGATAAAAATGCTGCTGTTTTAGGAACTGCAGCTCATTTATTTTGGAAAGCCTTAAAAAATTAATATGCTTAAAATCGCTGCACTTGCAACCTTTGTTTTATTGAATTTATATTCATTCACGCAAAACAAAAGCATCACTGCTCTAAAAAAAAGCCAAACAACCAGAAAAAAACACTTTGATATTTCTGCTCCAAAGTTGGGGGTGCCAGACAAAACTCTTTTTACCTCTTACGTAAATCCATTCATTGGTACTGGTGGACACGGCCATACTTACCCAGGTGCCTCTGCCCCATTTGGCATGATGCAATTAAGTCCTGACACACGTTACGATGGTTGGGACGGTTGTTCAGGTTATCACTATTCTGATTCAATTATCTACGGTTTCAGCCATACGCATCTTAGCGGAACCGGAGTGCCTGATTATTGCGATTTACTAATTGTTCCACAAAGTGGCACTCCTAAATCAATGCCTGGATATTTAGATAAAAAAGGATATGGTGCTTCCTTTTCTCATTCTGATGAAGTAGCTTCTCCAGGATATTATGAAGTAAATTTAACTGATCAAAAAATACGTGCAAGGTTGACCGTTTCAGAAAGAGCTGGAATCCACGAATACACTTTCTCCAATATTAAAGGAAAGAAATTTATTTTAATTGACTTAGATCATCGAGATAAATTACTGAATTACTCTTTAAACATTATTGACAAAAAAACTGTTTCAGGTTCACGTATATCTCAAGCATGGGCAAATAATCAACATTTTTATTTTCATCTTGAGACATCCATTCCTTATCAAAAAGCAAAGCTCTTCAATAAAAAAGGACAACATAAACTTTTGTTGACTTTTCCGGAAACAACTAAACAAATCCTAATTAAAGTTGGTATGTCGGCTGTAGATGAAAATGGGGCTAAACAAAATTTAGAAAAGGAAATCCCTCATTGGAACTTTGAATTAGTAAAAATACTGACCGAAAAGAAATGGAATGTCGAGTTGGGTAAAATTAATATTGTATCATCTACAGATAAAAATGTAATGACGAATTTTTATACAGCATTGTATCATACTTTTTTACAACCAAATATCTTTAGTGATGTCGATGGACGTTACAGAGGGCGGGACAATGAAATTCATACCATTACAGACAACATTCCTCAATATACCGTTTTCTCTTTATGGGACACTTATCGTGCGGCTAACCCATTGTATACAATAGTTCAACCAAAGAGAACGAATGAATTTATTCATACTTTTTTACGCCAATTTGACCAAGGAGGTGATTTACCGGTTTGGGAATTAGCTGGGAATGAAACAGATTGTATGATTGGATATCATAGCACTTCTGTCATTGCTGACGCTTACAGCAAAAATATTCGTGGATTCGATTCTGATAAGGCTTTGAAGGCAATGGTGTTTACGTCAAAAATAGATGAGCTTGGAAAGAAACAATTTAGAGAAAAAGGATTTATTAGTTCTGGAGACGAACCCGAATCAGTTTCAAAAACATTAGAATATGCCTATAATGATTTCTGTATTGCTAATATGGCAACTGACATGGGAAGAATGAATGTTTATACTGAATATTATAAAAGCAGTTTAAACTTCATTAATTTATTTGATCCTCAAACGAAATTTATGCGTGCTCGTCGAGATGGTATGTGGTATTCTCCATTTGAACCGTCAGAAGTTAACTTTAATTATACAGAAGCAAACAGTTGGCAATATTCATTATATGCGCCACATGCAATTGATCTTTTAGGAGAAATGATTGGAGGAAAAGATTCTCTGGAACATTGGTTGGACCGTTTATTCACAACTGAATCTCAATTATCGGGAAGAGATCAAGCAGATATCACTGGTTTAATTGGGCAATACGCACATGGCAATGAGCCTTCTCACCACATGGCTTATTTGTACAATTACACAAATGCACAGTATAAAACAGCAAAATATGTAGATCAAATACTTACCACTTTATATTCAAATAATCCTGATGGATTATCAGGAAATGAAGATTGTGGACAAATGTCAGCATGGTACGTATTGAGTTCAATGGGCTTATACCAAATTGCACCAGGAAATGCTTGGTATGATTTCGGTCGACCATTATTAGATGAAGTTGAAATTGAATTAGAAGATGGTAAAATGTTTAATATTAAAACTTTAAACAATTCACATGAAAATAAATATATTCAATCAATTACATTAAACGGAAAAGAATGGACGTCAAACGCTATTCATCATTCTTCTATAGTTGCTGGAGGTGAATTGATTTTTGTAATGGGTCCTAAACCAAGTTCAAAGAATTTTTATAACGCAGTCAGCCCTGTTACAAAAGAAATTGTGCAGAATTTCAGGTTTACTCCTTCCCCATTTTTCATTGTTGAAAATAGAATTTTCGATGATTCGATAAAGGTAGAAATTGGCCACCAAAAGCCTATCAATTGGGAAGAAATAAAAATTGAATATCGATATTTGAATGATACGACTAAAACTTTTATTTATTCTGGGCCATTTTCAATTAATGCTACTTCAGCCATAGAAGCTAGACAAGTCTCTGCTATAGGACCGCGAGATATTAATACAATGCCGGGTATTTCTGTAAATTACAGTCCTTGGGTAAAAGCCAACTATATAAAACGTGATAAGAGTGTTACGTTGAATCTAAAAAGTACTTACGCTAATCAATATGCTGCCTCAGGCGCAAACACATTAATTGATGGTGTTTTTGGAACCAAGGAATTTAGAACTGGCGACTGGCAAGGATTTGATAATCAAGATTTAATTTCAGAAATCACCTTTGAAACACCACGATTTTTGTCTGAAATTGGTATTTCTTGTCTACAAGATATGAAGTCATGGATATTTTTCCCCTCTTCGATTCTTATTGAAATTTCATATGATGGAAATACCTTTGAAAAACTTCCTTTGATAGAAACAAATTCCACATGGGCATCAAATAGTCCTTTGAATAATGTTATACCTTCATTTACATCTTATGTTGGACCTATGAATAAAGAGTTCTTTGTGAAATCAAATTCAACCAAAGCTATAGCTGCAATAAGAGTAACTGCTAAAAACTATGGAAAATGTCCAGATTGGCACTTAGGTGCTGGAAATAATACCTGGTTATTCGCTGATGAATTGATTTTTCGCTAAACGGCAGGATTCGCTCGTCCAATGTAGAAGTTATTCATAAAATTCTTGGTATTTTTACCGCGCAAGTTTTTAAACCAAAAGCAAATAAAATGAAACAAATTAAAATTAGTTTAGTTGCCTTTTTAGTATTGTTAGGCTCTTTTGCCCGTGCTGACGAAGGAATGTGGTTTTTGATGTTCATTGATCGTTTAAATCAACGTGACATGCAAAAATTAGGTCTTCAGCTTACAGCAGAAGAAATTTATTCAATCAATAATCATTCATTGAAAGATGCAATAGTTCAATTCAATGGCGGTTGCACAGCAGAAGTTATTTCAAAGGAAGGATTATTATTAACCAATCACCACTGTGGTTATGATGCAATTGCAGAATTATCTACTGCAGAAAATAACTTTTTGAAAAATGGTTTTTGGGCTGCTTCGAAAAAAGAAGAATTAAAACCAAGTAGTCTTTTTGTTCGCTTCTTCGTAAGAATGGATGATGTGTCCAAAAGAATCTTAGGAAAACTTACTCCGACAATGACGGAAGCAGAAAGAGAAAAAGCAGTAAGTCAAGAAATTGCTTTAATCGAAAAAGAAAACAATGAAGGAGGAAAATATACTGTCTCTGTTCGTTCTTTCTTCCAAGGGAATGAGTACTATTATTTCGTTTATCAAGACTTTAAGGATGTTCGTTTAGTTGGAACGCCTCCTGAGAATATCGGTAAATTCGGTGGAGATACAGACAACTGGGAATGGCCTCGTCACACAGGCGATTTTTCTATGTTCCGTGTTTATACAGATGCAAATGGAAATCCAGCTGAATATTCAGAAAGTAATATTCCAATGAAGCCAAAACAACATTTAACTGTCAATATTGGTGGCGTTGAAGAAAATGATTTCGCAATGATTTTGGGTTATCCAGGAAGAACAAATCGCTGGATGCCGGCGGGAGGAATTGAGCAAAATGTTAAATTCTCTTATCCTGCATGGGTTGAAGGTTCTAAAACTGCCATGGATGAAATGAAAAAATACATGGACCAAAGTGATGCTTTGAATTTAGTTTATGCTTCTAAATATGCTGGAATTGCTAACTATTGGAAAAACCGTCAAGGAATGATTGATGCACTTTCTAAATTTGGAACAGCAAAATCGAAAGCAGAACAAGAGGCAAAGTTCAATAAATGGGCGAACAAACCTGCAAACAAGGAGAAATATGGAACTGTAGTTGCTAACATCAATACATTCTATGGTTTGACAAACGAAAAGGCGCGCCACGACAATTATTTGCAACAATTGCTTAGAACATCTTCTTACGGAACAATTTCAAGAACGTTAGGAAAACAACTTATTACATACGCAGGAGCAGATGCTGCAACTCAAGCTCAAATGCGTCCTGATTTAGAAGGAGCAATAAAAGGATTCTTCTCTGAGATGCACCTTCCAGCAGAAAAAGAAATTTTAAGAGCTGAATTAGCACTTTATGGGACAAAATCTACTGGATATGCAATTGCACCTTCAGTTGTAAAAATCAATGGTGAATATGAGAAATACGTAAATTCACTTTTCTTATTGAGTGTTTTTACATCAGAGGAAAAATTAATTGCATTTTTAGATTTACCTTCAGAGGGTATGATCTCAAATGACCCAATGTATATTTTATCTGAAGATTTAATTGTCCATATTGGTAAAAAGTCTGATGAAATCACAAAAGCAGAAAACGATTTTAAAACCGCTTTCCGTTTATTGGTTCAAGGATTAAGAGATTCTAAACTTGCTCCTATTGAATATCCAGATGCTAATTCTACAATGCGTTTGACATATGGAAAAGTGAAATCTTTGCCTGCAGACAAAAGAAGTGACGCTAAGGCTAATTATTACACTACTATGGATGGTTTAATTAAGAAATATAAAGCAGGAGATGCTGAATTTGATTTACCTACAAAAATGCTAGAGTTACATAAGAAAAAAGATTATGGACAGTATGCTGATGTAAAAGGAGGATATATGCCAGTTTGTTTCTTGTCTGACAATGATATTACAGGAGGAAATTCTGGGTCGCCAGTATTAAATGGTAAAGGAGAATTAATCGGTCTTGCATTTGATGGAAACATTGAGGCAATGGCAGGAGATGTTATTTTCGATCCTAAATTACAACGTACTATCAACGTTGATATTCGTTATGTTCTTTGGATTATTGATAAATTCTCTGGAGCAAAACATATTGTAGATGAAATGGATCTTGTGAAATAAACAAGAACAACTTTTTTGAAAATCCTGCCATTACTGGCAGGATTTTTTTTTTGCTTCATATTATAACTTCTGAATATTTGAAAAGATGGAAACCAACGAATCATTGGCGAAAAAGTAAGTCT
>VFKM01000141.1 GCA_009885545.1 Flavobacteriales bacterium | reverse complement strand
TTAAATTGACACGAGTTGTGTCTTTCTTTTCTTCTTCTTGCGCAATTACTCCTGAACCAACAAATAGTAAAGCCAAATAAATTACTTTTTTCATAACTATATTTTTAAACTGTTTAACGTGCATATTAACTTCTTTTCGAGTTAGACCTTGTCAAACGAAAAAAGTTACAGCAAATCGAAAAAAAACATAAAATAAACGTTAATCCCAATCAGATTGATACTCATCAATATCTCTCCGATCCTTTTTTGAAGGTTTTCCCGTGCCGTTTGAGCGATAGTTTTGTTGGGCCAACTGATATGTTTTTAATTTATCAATTTCTTCTATTGGTGTTGTGTCTATAATATAGTCTGCAACCAATTTTGCACCAACTCTTTTGTCTAGCAATTGAATAACCTTGTAACTAAAGATAGCGCTGTTGTGTGATATTTGAATACTGTCACCAACTTTAGGCTCTTTAGAAGGTTTTGAGGAGGATTCATTAATTTTTATTTTTCCTTTTGAAAGGCCCTCAGAAGCTTGAGATCTTGTTTTCGCTAATCTCACCGCCCAAATATATTTATCCCAACGCAAGCTCATTTCTCAATTTTTTAGAAAGTGATTGAAAAACTAAATTGTAAGAATCATCTATCAATTTATAAAACAAATCTTGAGGAAGGTCAGAATTAATCATAACAGTATTCCAATGTTTTTTGCTCATGTGATAACCTGGTTGAACAGCTCTATATCTTTCGCGCATTTCAATTGCATCTTCTGGATCTGCTTTAAGGTTGACAGAATTAAACGAATCAACATCAGCTAAAGCAAACATTTTACCACCCACTTTAAAAACAAGTGTTGATTTATCAAAAGGAAAGCCTTCTGAAACAAAAGGCTTTCCTAAACAATATTCTCTAAAATCCTCGAAATTCATATCGAAGTGAAATTCAATTTAATGCGCCATTGCAGGAACATCATCATAATGACCTAAATTATACAACATCTTATTATGTTCAGATAAAGCTTCATAAAAAGTCCTGTAAGAATGATAGGGCAATTTAAATTCAGTTGCTGTATCCTTTACAATTTTTGATATTTTACTGTAATGAATGTGACAAATGTTTGGAAATAAATGGTGTTCCACTTGATAATTTAATCCGCCACAATACCAAGAAAGTAATTTTGCGCCCGGAGCAAAATTTGCAGTATTATACAGTTGGTTTACCGCCCAATCTGCCTCAATGTTACCAGAATCATCAGGCATTGGGTAATCTGATGTAGGTACAACATGTGCAGGTTGAAAAATTGCGCCTAACGTTACGCCAGCAATAAATTCCATTACAAAGAAACCAATTAGTGTAAACCACCATGGGGCAGGAGACAAAAATAACGGTAGTCCTAAAATCATAGCGCCATAAAGAACTTTTGAAATCAATACAATTCTTATGTGCTTTTTATAACTAAGATTTTGAGTTCCAGTTAAACCCATTTTTTCATAACGTACAGCTTGTTTATAATCTTTAGACAAAAACCACATTAGCGTCATTAATCCATATAAAAACCATGCATAAATATGTTGAAATCTGTGCATTGGTTTTCTTTTTTCATGTGGTGAAAAACGCATTACAGGTCCGGGATTAATATCTTCGTCTATACCTGTAATATTCGTATAAGTGTGGTGTAAAACATTATGTTGTATTCTCCAGTTAACATCGTCACCACCAATAAAAAATATGATATATCCTATAAATTTATTGACCTTATCACTTTTAGAATACGCACCATGGTTTGCGTCATGCATTACAGATAATCCTAATCCTGCCATACCAACACCCATCAACATCCATGTTCCCATGATCAGCCAATAATTTTCTACAACTGTCAGTAACAAGGCGAACGGCACAAAATACATTAAAAACATACAAATTGTTTTAATTACCATTTTGGCATTCGCATGTCTATCTATATTATTTGTTTTAAAGTAGTCGCTGACGCGTTGTCGCAATACTTTGTAAAACTCTTCGTTGTGATCTTTGGCAAATTTTATTGTTCTAAAATCCATAATAAGGGGCATTTAATAAAGTGCAAATTTAAGTTAATATCCCTATAACAAACAAACTTTAACAATTGTTCTCTTTTTAGTCTTGGAATCTTAATGAAAAAAAAACATCCTAAACATTATATCTCTATTTTTGTTTTTGATCTTTAAATCAGCATTTTTTCAATAACTAGTTATGATAGAAGCAAATAAAAATTTAAAATACTGTGTTAACCTTTTCGAAAGAACAAGACTTCAAACTGTTGAAGTTACAATTGGAAATTTAAAATTGGGCTCATCGAACCCTATTCGCCTTCAATCAATGACAACAACCGACACAATGGACACACAAAAATCTGTTGAACAGTCTATTAGAATGATTGATGCTGGTTGTGAAATTGTTCGTTTAACGGCTCCTAGCAAAAATGAAGCTGAAAATCTTGGGGTAATAAAAGCAGATTTAGTTGAAAAAGGCTACAATACTCCTCTTGTTGCAGATATACATTTTACACCTAATGCCGCTGAAATTGCAGCCAAATTGGTTGAAAAAGTAAGGGTAAACCCGGGTAATTATGCAGACAAAAAAAAGTTTGAAGAAATTGACTACACCGAAGAAAGCTATACTTCTGAATTAGATAGAATTGAGAAAAAATTCACACCATTGGTTTTAATGTGCATTGAAAATAACACTGCTATGCGAATTGGAACCAATCATGGATCACTTTCAGACAGAATTTTGAGTCGATATGGAGACACACCTGAAGGAATGGTTGAATCGGCTATGGAGTTTATTCGAATCTGTCAAAAACACAATTACCACAATTTAGTGATATCGATGAAAGCCAGCAACACAATAGTTATGGTACAAGCTTATCGATTATTAGTTGCAACCATGCTGCAACAAGGAATCTGTTATCCTTTGCATCTCGGAGTTACTGAAGCAGGTGACGGTGAAGACGGAAGAATCAAGTCTGCAGTTGGTATTGGTGCGCTTTTAGAAGATGGCATAGGAGATACAATTCGTGTTTCTTTAACCGAAGAGCCAGAGTTCGAAATTCCGATAGCGCGAAAACTTGCTGAGAAATTCATCGACTCAAAAAACGCTTTCAATATTACTGTTCCTAATTCTATAATTCCATATTCACCATTTCATTATTCGAGAAGAAACACGAATAACGTTCTTAATATTGGTAGCAAACATGCTCCCATAGTCATTGCTGATCTTTCTCAGAAAACTGAAATCACCGCAGCCAATTTCTTTGGTTTTGGATACTCATATTCGATTCCATTAGATAAGTGGAATTTAACAGACCAGGCTGCCGACTTTGTTTATGTTGGTGAAAATACAATCGGTTTTGAATTACCAGGAACTTTAGGTGTTATTTGCTCTTTAAAAAATTGGAGTGAAAATTACAAGTCTAAAAAAGGTTATTTTCCTAAACTTGAAATGAATGAACTGTCATCTATACAAATCGACACAATTGGCTTTATAGAAATAGAAGCAACTGCAAATATTGATTATTTGTTGCTTCAAAAATATGTAAATTGTACGCTTATTTTAAAAACCAATTATACAAATGTTGCACATTTATTTCGCAAAGTTCAATTTGATTTAGCGAAATTAAAGGTTTTAAACCCGGTTATATTAAGTTATAATTCGGAAGAATTAGACACAGAATCATTTCAACTGAATGTTTCAAGTGAATCTGGAATATCCTTTATAGATGGTTTTGGAGATGGTATTTGGTTAAAAGGAAATCAATCTACACAACTTATTAACTCCACATCTTTTGGCATTCTTCAAGCTACACGAACAAGAATATCGAAAACAGAATATATTTCTTGCCCTTCTTGCGGTAGGACGCTTTTCGATTTGCAAGAAACAACTGCCAAAATCAGAAAAGAAACAGCTCATCTTAAAGGTTTAAAAATTGGGATTATGGGATGCATTGTAAATGGACCAGGAGAAATGGCAGATGCTGATTACGGATATGTGGGTACAGGTCCTGGTAAAATAAATCTTTACAAAGAAAAAACGGTTAAAAAGAAAAACGTACCAGAAGATGAAGCAGTGAAAGAGCTCATATTGCTCATTAAAGAAAATGGAGATTGGCGTGAAAACATATAAAATAAAAAGGTCCGATATTAAATATCGGACCTTTTAAAAAACACGTTTCACGTGAAACCTTATCTTCCTAAATGAATTAATATCACTGCAATATCACTTGGTGAAACACCACTAATTCGGGATGCTTGTCCAACTGTTATCGGCCTTATTTTATTTAATTTTTCTCTAGCTTCAAAGCTCACGCTCACCATACTACTATAATCTAAACTCTCTGGAATAACCACATCCTCCATACGATTCATCTTTTTTGCAAGCTCTTCTTCTCGTTCGATATAACCCTCATACTTCATTTGAATTTCAGCTTGACCAACAACATCTGCGTGATAAGCACCATACAAAATTGAATCACTTTTTCCCTCAGGAGAAACTTCTAAAAGATCACAAATGCTAATATGCGGGCGTGTAATTAAACTACTTAATTTAACTTGTTGGGTGATTTCTGCACTATCCTTACTTACTAAAAGACTATTAACTTGGGTCGGAGTTACACCTATGTTTTTAAATGCCTTCTTTAAATTATTCGTCCCAGCCACCTTTTTTTCCACCAAATCCAAAGCTGCACGATCCGCTAAACCAATTTCAAAACCTAAGGGCGTTAACCTTATATCAGCATTATCCTGTCTTAATAAAATTCTATATTCAGCCCTACTCGTAAACATACGGTATGGTTCTTTTGTTCCTTTAGTAATTAAATCATCAATTAACACCCCAATATAAGCATCACTTCGATTCAAAATAAAATCAGATAATTCATTGATTTTTCGGTGCGCATTTATTCCAGCCATTAAACCTTGACAAGCAGCTTCTTCATAACCAGTCGTTCCATTAATTTGACCTGCAAAATAAAGGTTTGATATTAACTTTGTTTCTAGCGTATGCTTTAATTGGGTAGGAGGAAAGTAATCATACTCTATAGCATAACCCGGTCTAAACATTTTAACATTTTCAAACCCAACAATTGTTTTCATTGCCGCTAATTGAATGTCCTCTGGTAACGAAGTGCTAAATCCATTTACATAAATCTCAACTGTATTCCACCCTTCTGGTTCTACAAAAATTTGGTGACGATCTTTGTCTGCGAAACGACTAATTTTATCCTCTATGCTTGGACAATACCTCGGCCCCGAACTTTTAATCGCACCATTAAACATGGGAGAACGATCAAAACCGGTTTTTAAAACCTCATGAGTAAGCTCATTTGTATAAGTGATGTGGCAAGGTCGTTGTTTTAACAGCGGAGAAGTATTAGAAAAACTAAACTTAGAAGGGTTGATGTCGCCAGCTTGAATTTCCATTTTAGCAAAATCTAAAGAACGGCCATCAACACGCGGTGGAGTTCCTGTTTTCATTCTACCAGCCTCAAAACCTAAAGCAATCAATTCTTCAGTAATTCCAGTCGAAGCTCTTTCCGCAGCACGACCTCCGCCGAATTGTTTTTCACCTAAATGTATCAAACCATTTAAAAATGTACCAGTAGTTAAAACTACAGACTTCGAAAACACATCAATACCTAATGAAGTTTTAACACCAATAACAGCACCAGATTTTACAATTAAACCTGTTACCATGTCTTGCCAAAAATCCACATTAGGGTTTCTCTCTAATAAAAGACGCCATTCCTCAGCAAACAACATTCTGTCGTTCTGCGTTCTTGGAGACCACATAGCTGGGCCCTTAGACATGTTAAGCATTCTAAACTGAATGGCGCTTCTATCACTAACAAAACCAGAACCACCCCCTAGAGCATCAATTTCCCTAACAATTTGCCCCTTCGCAACACCACCCATAGCTGGATTACAACTCATTTGGGCAATGGAATTCATATTCATTGTGATCAACAGAACCTTGCTTCCTAGTTTCGCTGCAGCATTTGCAGCTTCACAACCAGCATGTCCACCCCCTACAACAACAACATCATATTCCTTTAGCATATATTCAACGTTTCACGTGAAACAAAATTACAACCTTCTTAACGATTTACTCAGTTTCACGTGAAACATATTTTTCAATATAAAGATTCTCTTTCGCTCGCATTTCAATAATATCCGCATCCTCCTTATCTTTATATCCGCACAAATGTAAAACACCGTGAACACAAACCCTTTTCAATTCTCTTTCGTAAGGCTCGTTTAACATCGTAGCGTTGTCTTTTACGCGATCAATAGATATATATAACTCTCCGTGCACTACATTTTTAAAAGTATAATCGAACGTTATTATATCCGTTAAATAGTCGTGGTTCAAGTATTCTCTATTCATTTCTAATAATTTTTCATCAGAAACAAAAATAAGGTTAAGGTCCCCACACTCAAATCCCTCTGCATTAATAACATCCTGCAGCCACAAAACAAAAAGTTCCGAGTCTACACCCGGAACCTTGACATTATCCCTAAAAATTTCTATCATTTATTAAAATAAATGTTTACACTTCTCCCCGCGTCTTCAAACTCAACTTCATCAGCTAAATTCTTCATTAAGAAAATTCCTCTTCCGTTTTCCTTTAAAATGTTTTCTGGCGCAGTGGGGTCAGGCAGGTTCTCGTAATCAAAACCCCTACCTTGATCCTTTACGCTAAAACAAAATTCTATTGGATTGTCAGAAACATAAACATTAACCTCCATCAACGCTTCTTTTTTGTTACCGTGTTCAATAGCATTATTAACCGCCTCCGTAACTGCTATAAGTACATTGCCATAAAAATCTTCATTCACACCTAAATTATTACAAACCTTATCTACAAGTGACTCCACATGCGAAACAGCTTCAAAATCAGACGGTATTACCAATGAATCAATAATCGTAAATCCTTCTCTCATACAAAACAAATATCATCAAGTACATCAAAAACTCTGATTAAAATATTCGTTCGCCTTGTCTTTATAATACTTTCGATACATAGGGTCTACAGAACGTAACATTTCAATTTGTCTAAGTTTTTGTTTGTTATACTCGTCAAATCTAATTTTGTTACCAATATTTATATTATTTCCTGAAACCGACTCTCTTTTTTCCTCAAACCCTCTCTCCATCAACGCTTTTTCACTCTCTAATAATCGTGTCATTATGTCTTTTTGGCGCTTAATCATCTCATTAGAAAATTGCTTATTTATAAGTGCCTTTTCTTGCTCTTCTAGTTCCTTTATTAAAGGGTTCAGCTGATTACCCTTCCCGTTACCTTCTTTATTCATCTCATTTCTCATCTGCTCTAGACGTTGTCGTATAGCTGTTTGCTCTGCAGCCATTTTCGCAACACCTTTGTTTCCTAAACCTTGCATACCCATTCCTTCGCTGCCAGGTTTGTTTCCTGGTTTATCACCCGGTTTATCACCTCCAAGGTTCGGGCCTTTCTGCATTTGCTCAAGCTGTTTTTTAAGCATAGATTTCATGTCACCCGGATTCATAGAGCTGCCTGGTTTTGGTTTTCCCTTGCCTCCAGGATTGTTACAACTGCCCTTGCCATCCATTTCTCCCTTCATTTGTTCTTGCATACTTTGTAGGCTCTCGTTTAATAATAATGCCAAATTATTATAGGATGTCATTACGGATTGTTGGTGCGTTCCTAAATCACGCTTCCGGTGTTCATCTATATCTTCTAAACTCAATTTATGATTATCATCAATCAAACGTAACTCCTTATCAACAAAAGAAGCTATCTTAGGTTGCCTTTTGGCTAATTCAAATAGGCTGTCTCTAACAATAAGTGTTTCGTCAATAATTATCCTTTGTTTCCTTCCTAGACGCCTGTATGATGGGTCTCCTTCACTAAGTACGCCAAAGCGTTTCATCAAGTCCTCCTGGTCAAAACTTAGAGACATTAAACTCTCTAGTATATTTCGCAGTGAATTAATATCTTCTTCTTGCTGTTCTTGATTAGATTGTTGCTGAGCCTGGTCTAATTGATCAGCCATTTTCTTCATTTCCTCTGCAGCAGATTTTTGGCTTTCACCCGCCTTTTTTTCTTTTGAATTTTGTAACCCTTCCTTTGATTCCTTTAAGTCTTCGCTAATCCTTTCCTGAGAAGAATCAGTATCCCCTAATTTCATAGGGTCTGATAACTCCTTATTGAGCTCTTCCAACTGCTTAAGATCTTCTTTTAGCTCATCAAACTTCTTATTTAACGCCTCTTGTTCTTCAACAGCCTTTTCTTTAGATATTGCTTTCTCTTCTATTTCCTTTTTCAATTCTTCCTGTTCCTTTGCTAACTCTTTAAGCTCTTTTTCAATGTCATCAATTTTTTCATTTACTTGCAACTTTTTTAACATTTCAAGGCTACGATCCATTTGCTTTTTCATTTCTTCAGATGACTTATCTAGATCTTCAAGTTTTTCATTTATTGATTCTTTATCGTTCTTTTCCATCAACTTTTCAAGCTGTTCCAATAAATCTCTTAACTCATCATCCATTAATTCTTCTAGCAATTTCTCAATTAAGTCTTGCTTTTCCATTAATTCTTTATCCATCTCTGACAGCTGGTTTTTCTCCTCAGTACTTTGGTCCATTTGTTCCTTCATATTTTCCAACGACTCTAAAATACTCTTTTGTTCTTCTTGCAATTGATTTACCTGATTCAACTTGTTCCAATCACTTTTCTTAGAATTCAAAACCTCCTTTTTAAGCTTATCCACATTTTTTTGGAAGTCTTTTGTTTTGTTTAGTAAATCCGTTAAATTTTTCTTGATTTTTTTTTGATCTTCGTCTCTGTTTTCATTTAGTTCTTCTAAGGTTGGAAGCTTATAGGTATATACTTGGCTTCGTGAGGCTTTACTTCCGTTGACCCCGTCATTATCAGAAACAACAAAATAATATTCGATTTTGTCATTTAATTTAACTTCTTCTCTTCTAAAATCAACAGCAAAATCAAAAGGCAATTCAACACCGAAAACCTTCTTTACAGCCATCCTTTTGTCTACTCGCTTTCCATTCTCCGAAATAATTGAATATGCGAAGGTTAGGTTTTGTAAACCATAATCATCAGAAATGTTTCCCGTGAAAAATCTCAACCCTTCAGACACACTATCAATTACTTCCTCTACCTGTATTGTTGGATATGCATCTTTTACAACCGTTACAACTAAATTAGATGAGTCGATTTTCTGCTTGTATTTATTAGACAATAACAAGGACACATTAGATGTATTAATTAGTTTCTTGTTTACTTTAAACCCCTCACTTTTAAACCTTTGTGATTTACTATTGAATAAAAAATCCACAAACAACGTGTTTTTCGTTACCACACTCCACTCAACAATTGTTCCCTCAGGAACCGTAATGTCTCCAGCGTTTTTTATGGTTTCATTCACCTTCCCTAAATAAGCCGGATACATTAATTTTGCTTCCAATTTTCCAATGGTTGCTTTACCAAAAACATTTAAACGAAAATCATCACTAGTAAAATCATTCGCTTCAAAATAAAAGCGCCCTGATTGCTTTGGCTTTTTAATCAATCCCTTAAATTTATTCTTGGTGGTTCTAACCATTAAAAACTTACCATTCTCGCTTATTAAATAAACATGCTCTGGTAATTCTTTTCCAATTAAATTCAATTCAATAGGCAAATCATCACCTTCTTCTATTTCTAAATTATTCGTTTTTAAAACAAAATTAAAGGGGGCTGGTTCTTTGTATTCTCTTGAATAATTTAAAACTCTTTCAGATCCTTGAGTAAATAAACTCGGAGATGCTATCCCAATTACAATAAAAACCAAAAAAAGAGGGATTAAAAATTTCGCGTATTTTTTATTATCCTTAATGTCTATTGCACTTATAAAAGGCACAACATTTAGTGTTTGAGAGCGTTGTGAAACGCTTGCGCGAATCAACTCTATATTTCCTTCATTTGCATCTAAACTGTCGTTCAATTGAAGTGTGTTTTTAAGTCTATCCGAAATCGTAGGGAAAAATGATCCAATTATTTCTGAAGCTTGGTAACGGTTAATTCTCTTGCCCAAAGAATATAAGCGCATCAATGGAATTATGAAATACTTAATAAGTATAGAAATATTTATTGCTATAAAAGCAAAAAACAAAATTCCTCTAGTCAACGAACTAAAGCGACCAAAATATTCTAAAGTTGTTGTAACGAGAAACGACAAGAAAAAAACACCAATAAATAGAATTAAACCTTTTACCATTAGGTTTTGATAAAACTTCCTGATAAACGCATCTATTTGTTCTAATAAACGATCAAATGATCCCATGATAACTTCAATTAAACAGCTAATCCTACTAAATTAAGCAAATTCAGAACAATATATATTCTTTATATAAATTTAACGATACACTTGCTTCATTATTATGTTCAAAACACTTTCTTTAAATGAAGAATAATGAATGCTAGAATTCTCATTATCTTTGCAACCAAAAGATAAAAAATGTCATCAAAATCAGTTCGCGTCCGTTTTGCTCCATCACCAACAGGCCCTCTACATATGGGGGGGGTAAGAACCGCATTATACAATTACCTTTTTGCCAAAAAAAACAATGGGACTTTCATTGTTAGAATAGAAGATACCGATCAAAATCGATTTGTTCCAGGAGCACAAGAATATATCCTAGATGCGCTTAAATGGTGTGGCATCGAACCAACCGAAGGGCCTGCAATAGGTGGCAACTATGGTCCATATGTTCAGTCTGAAAGAAAAGAGCTATACAAACCATATGCAGAGCAACTTGTTAACAGTGATAAAGCATATTATGCTTTTGATTCAGCTGAAGAATTAGATTCAATGCGTGAAAACGCAAAAAAAATGGGGATGCCTAATTGGCAATATAATGTAGTTACCCGTGCTTCACTTAGAAATTCTTTAACTCTGCCCCAAGATCAAGTTAATGAATTATTAGCAAACAACACTCCGTATGTAATCCGTATGAAAATGCCGCGAAATGTTGATATACGTTTTGAAGATATTATTAGGGGGTGGGTTGTTGTCAACACAAATAATCTAGACGACAAAGTTCTTTATAAAAGTGATGGCATGCCAACGTACCATTTGGCGAACATTGTTGATGACCATTTAATGGAAATTAGTCACGTTATCCGAGGTGAAGAATGGCTACCTTCTGCTCCTTTACACGTATTGCTTTATGATGCATTCGGCTGGGAAAGTCCTAAATTTGCACATTTACCACTTTTACTAAGGCCAGATGGTAATGGTAAGCTTTCTAAAAGAGATGGAGATCGTTTAGGGTTTCCTGTTTTTCCAACTGATTGGACAACAGCTGAAGGAGAATTATATTCTGGATATAGGGAAAAGGGGTATTTTAAAGATGCTTTTATTAATATGTTGGCATTTTTAGGGTGGAACCCGGGAACTCAGCAAGAAATCTTTTCTCTAGACGAATTGGTACAATCATTTTCTTTAGAACGTGTTTCTAAATCAGGTGCTAAATTTGATCCTGACAAAACTAAATGGTTTCAACAACAATATCTACGTTCGACATCAAATGAAGAATTAGCCAAACTGTTGTCCAAATATTTAAATAATGGTTATGATGAAACAAAATTAATTACCATTTGTCGATTAATGAAAGAGCGGGCAACTTTTATTCAAGACATCGCAACTGAAGGAAGTTATCTTTTCGAAAAGCCAATTTCTTACGACGAACAAACCGTTTCTAAAAAATGGAAAGAAGAAACTCCCGCATTAATGAAAGACTGGATTTCAGTTTTATCACTAATCACAGAATTTCAACATGAAAAAATTGAAATTGCCTTTAAATCGTTTTTAGAAGAAAAACAAGTGGGTATTGGGGCGGTTTTACAAAATTTCAGACTCTTAGTAACAGGAACAGCAATGGGCCCAAGTATGTTCGAAATAGCGGAGTTTTTAGGCAAGGAGGAATGCATAGACCGTATGAATCAAGGACTTATAAAAATTGAAATTCTCAAAACAAATTAATGAAGCACACAATTGAAGTAAATGGTATAAAAATTTACGCGTTTCATGGTTGCTTGCCTGAAGAAGAAAAAATTGGCGGGCAATACTTAGTTGACGTTATGTTAAATACAAACTTCGGTGAAGCAGCTCACGCAGATGATTTAGAAAAAACCATCGACTATTGTGTAGTTAATAAAATTGTTGAACAAGAAATGGCTATTCGTTCAAAATTAATCGAACACGTCGGACAAAGAATCGTCAATCGTTTAAAATCAGAAATTAACGGGATCCACTTGGTTCGGTTAAAGCTGACGAAAATTTGTCCGCCAATAAATGGTGACGTTCAAAACGTAGCAATTATAATAGTAGAGGAATAAATTGAATTTATTTCTTACATTTGCATTTCAAAATGGTCTCGTGGCCGAGCGGCTAGGCACCGGTCTGCAAAACCGTCTACTCCGGTTCGAATCCGGACGAGACCTCCAAAAAGCTCTGTGAAATCACAGAGCTTTTTTATTTTAAGTTAAAAACATCAAAAATTGCATTCATTATTTCATAGAACACGCTACTTTTGCGCAAAACTAAAACAATGGAAATTCTAGTTACAGGTCCTGATGGAGTATTGGGAAGCAACTTAGTAAGAGAACTACTAAGTAGAAATTATAACGTTAGTGTTTTACTTGAGCCGGGAAAAGATCCAATAACATTGAAAGGATTGCCAATCAAACTCTATTACGGAAACATTCTAGATCTAGAAGCGCTAAACATAGCATTTACAAATAAGGATATTGTTTTTCATTGCGCCGCATCAACAAGTATGTTTCCTGCTAGAAATGAAATGGTAAATAAAGTCAATATTGATGGTGTACAAAATATCATTAATGCCACCTTAAAACATTCAATCCAACGCTTAATATATGTTGGAACCGCAAACTCTTTTGGTCCAGGAACAACCTCAGCTCATCCTGGAAATGAAGAATCGCCCTATAATTCTTTTAAATATGGTATTGATTATTTAGATTCCAAATACAAAGCACAACAATTAATGTTGAAAGCTGTAAAAGAAGAAAGCTTACCAGCAATAATCGTAAACCCAACGTTCATGATAGGGCCTTATGATTCACGACCTAGTTCGGGCGCAATGATTCTAGCCTTATATAAAAACAAAGTGCCAGGATATTCATTGGGTGGAAAAAACTTCACTGCGGTAAAGGATGTAGCAACCGCAATGGCCAACGCAATAACAATGGGAAAAATAGGAGAGTGTTATATCTTAGGTAATTTCAATCTTACGTACAAAGAATCATTTGAAAAAATGGCTACCGCTATCGGTGCTAAAGTTCCTACGCGCAAACTTTCTACAAAAATGGTTGTCGCATATGGTGCCTTAAGTTCTTTTTTAGCTAAAGTTTTTAAATACTACCCTTCTGTTACAAAAGAATTAGCTGTGCTTTCCTCTGAACATCACTATTATTCTGCTGAAAAAGCGCATAAAGAATTATTAATGCCTCAAACGCCACTCGAAACAGCCGCGATTGAATGCTACGAATGGTTCAAGGAAAATGGATATTTAAAGAAATAATTATGTATCAGACATTACCTATTGATCTGTCTTGGAAACCCGGAGATCTTAACTCTTTTTTGCCAACAATATTATCGCTAATCTTTTTTATAATATATTGGTTCACAGCTCAATCTACAAAAATTAAAGATTGGTTTTATTCAAATAATTCATTTGACGATGCTTCCGTAAAACACATCTTTTTTACCAAATATTTTGGTTTCTTCAGCATGGGAGTAGCGCCGATATTAATTTGCCTCATCTGTTTACCTGATTATAGTCTTGCTGATTATGGATTAACGTTTATTGCGCAAACGACATTCTTTACTGTAGTTTGGACCGTTGGATTATGTGTACTTGTTGTGCCATTAGCTTATTTCAGCGCTAAAAAACCAAAAAATTTAGTCAACTATCCACAGATTCGTGCAAAGAACTGGACCAAAAAAATTGTCTTTATCAACGCCTTAGGATGGGCAATATATCTTTTCGGGTATGAGTTTTTGTTTCGCGGAGTGCTTCTTTTTCCTTTAGTTGATTCAATAGGTGTTTGGCCAGCAATTGCAGTCAACATTGCTCTATATTCTGCAACACACATACCAAAAGGACTAGATGAAACAATTGGTGCTATTCCGCTTGGATTAGTGCTTTGTTTACTTACTTTAGCATCTGGAACTATTTGGATAGCATTTTTGGTACATGTTGCAATGGCTTGGACTAACAGTTTTACCGCATTAAAATTCCATCCTGAGATCAATTATATCAAGACAAAAAAATGAGTTTTAATAAATTCGAAGGCAAAGTTGCAATAATTACAGGGTCCAGCAGAGGCATTGGAAAAGCTATTGCTCTAAATCTTGCTGCTAAAGGTGTCAACATTGTTCTAAACGGACGAGACCAAGAAAGACTGGATTTAACAAAAATTGAAGTTGCCAAACTAAATCCAAGAGTACACACCGTTTGTTGTGATGTATCCATAATAGAAGAAAGTAAACGTTTAATTGACGAGACAATTGAAGTTTTTGGTAAAATTGATTTTCTTATAAATAACGTTGGTGTGTCTATGCGGGGCAATGTTGCCGACGTGAACCCTGAAGTTTTCAAAACAATATTTGACAGCAACTTATTAGGAGCAGTATATCCTACGATACCCGCAATAAAACACTTGCGTGAAACAAAAGGAAGTATTATTTTTATTTCTAGTTTAGCTGGAATTAGAGGAATTCCTGCAATGTCGGCTTATTGTTCATCAAAAATGGCTTTACGCGCATTCGCAGAATCAATTAGACTGGAAGAGGCTAAAAACCAAATTCATGTAGGGCTTATCTTTGTGGGAATAACAGATATTGAACACAATAAAGAAGCGATCGCAGCAGATGGTTCTAAATTAATATTAGCATCACGAAAAGACAAAAAAGTACAATCGACCGAATATGTTGCTCAAACAGTTTTTAAAAACATTTCTAAAAGAAAATTTATAACAGTTCTTACTTCAATTGGCAGGTTAAATGCTTTTTTACAGCCTCGTTTTCCAATGTTAGTGGAAAAAATTATTCTCAAGAATATTCATAAATTCGAGGAGCACCGCAAATAAAATGTTAATAGGACAAGACTTTGATAAAATAGAAACTTACATCTTCGGTTATAAATTTCTAGAAATAAATGCTCTATATGGAGACACACTAATATTAATTATTGCATTATTTTTCGCTAACAAAACATCCAAACTTTCTCAAAACAATCCTTTTTTCAACAATTGGAAATGGTTTTTTATCATTTTTGGGGTTGGTTTTTTTGCAGGTGGTTTAGGTCATTTCGTTTTTCATTATTGGGGCCTTCCAGGAAAATATGCCTCATGGTATTTGGGAATTATTGCTGTCTACTTCATAGAAAAAGCTATTGTTTCAATTTATCCAAACCAACTCTATAAAAAACGATTTAATACTTTTATTGGATTAAAACTAATCCTTGCCCTAATAACAGCAACTTGCGTTTTTACTTTCATAGACTTAACAAAGGACCCTCAAAAAGGTCTATTCGTTCCATCAGTAAATTCTATTATTGGGTTAGGCTTAACAGTGGGGTTGATAGGATATTATTATCAAAAAACAATTACTCCTTCGTTTAAATATTTATGGATAAGTGCTTTGGTATTAATTCCTTCAGCTATTTTTCAATCTAAAAAAATAAATATTCATCAATGGTTTGATAGAAATGATGTGAGTCACATACTGTTAATCATTAGTTTATTTCTTTATTACAAAGCAATTAAAGGATATTCAGAGCATTTAAAAACACTTGATTAACGATCAGTTTCAATGTTTAACATGCTGTGCTTATTTACTAATTCTCCCTTCGGATTACGTGCTGTAATGTAATAAATATAAACTCCTTTTGTAATAGGGTCCCCACTCATAGTTGTTCCGTCCCAAACAAAATTCACGTCTGTTGATTGATAAACAATTTTGCTGTTTTTATCAATAACAACAATACTAAAATCAGTAAGTTGTTTTGATTCTATTGACAATACATCATTAATTCTGTCACCATTTGGTGTAAAAACATTTGGTAAAACACCTAGGTACTCAACGTTTTCTGAAACATCAACTTTTTCTGGCGCCACCTGTACAATCTCTTTTGTGTCTATCTGTTCAACTTTTTCATTGATAACAGCTTCTTTGTTTTCCTTTTTGATTAAAGCTGGCGGAATAATATGTTCTGCCATACTATTTTCTTCAGTAAAAGGCTCTCCTAAACCACTATTTAAAACTTCAGGTAAATAGTCAATAATATAGTTATTTTCTGTTTTTTGATTTACAGAATTAACCTCTTCTTCTTTTGTTATTTTGTTATCAGAAAATAGTTGTTTAGTGTTCTTTTCTGGAGCAGAAACTAATTTGGTAGGGATTATTTTATC
>VFKM01000173.1 GCA_009885545.1 Flavobacteriales bacterium | reverse complement strand
ATTTTGCGGACGAGATTGGAACATTGAAACTAAACCAAGTTCCGAAACAAGTCATCTCGGCAGGTGATGTTGGGTATTTAATTTCTGGAATTAAAGAAGCAAAAGAGGTAAAAGTTGGGGATACCGTTACAGACGCTAAAACACCAACTACAAATATGATTACCGGTTTTGAAGACGTAAAACCAATGGTATTTGCTGGAATTTATCCAGTTGACACGGAAGATTATGAGGAATTGCGTTATTCAATGGAAAAATTGCAATTAAACGATTCTTCTTTGGTATTTGAACCTGAATCTTCAGCAGCTTTAGGGTTTGGGTTTAGATGTGGATTCTTAGGAATGTTACACATGGAAATTATCCAAGAACGACTTGAGAGAGAATTCAATATGACAGTTATTACAACTGTTCCGAACGTTTCATACAACGCATATATGCGCAAAGATCCTTCGGTGGCTTTAATTGTTAATAATCCTTCAGATTTGCCTGATCCTTCAGGTATGGAAAGAATCGAAGAGCCTTATATTAAAGCACAAGTAATTACTAAGTCGGAATATGTTGGACAAATAATGACATTGTGTATTGAAAAAAGAGGAGAGCTTAAAAATCAAGTTTATTTAACGCAAGATCGAGTTGAAATAACATTTGAAATGCCTTTGGCGGAAATCGTATTCGACTTTTACGATCGTTTAAAATCTGTTTCTAGAGGATATGCGTCGTTTGATTATCATCCAATTGGTTACAAACAATCGGATTTGATACGAATGGATTTATTATTGAACAGTGAGAATGTTGACGCCTTGTCGGCATTAGTACATAGAAGTAATGCGTATGATTTAGGGAAAAGAATTTGTTTGAAATTAAAAGAATTGATTCCAAGACAACAATTCGAAATTCCTATTCAAGCAGCAATTGGTGCAAAAGTTATTGCTCGTGAAACAATTAAGGCATTGAGAAAAGATGTTACCGCAAAATGTTACGGTGGTGATATTTCTCGTAAACGTAAATTACTTGAAAAACAAAAAGAAGGTAAAAAGAGAATGCGTCAAATTGGAAGAGTAGAAATTCCACAAGAAGCATTTATGGCAGTATTGAAATTGAACGATTAATCTGCAGACAAAATAATTTCAGAAAAAAGCCCCGATTAAATTTAATCGGGGCTTTTTTTATTCGCTATCGTCGTCTTCGCCATCATCTGCATCAGGCTTGTCGTAATCTTCTTCTTCGTCCGTATCGGCATCAGCTTCCATGTCATCATCTTTGATGTCATCAACTTTGTCTAAATCGTCTTCAAAGTTGTCATCATCATCGTCATCATCTGTAGTTGCAACAACTTTCGGAGTAATTTTATTGATTTTGACCAGATAAATTACCTCATCTGTTTCCCAAATCAATGCATCAAGGACTTCTCCTGTAGGAATCTTAATGGTTGTAAGATGATTAATATAACCGTCAGGGAAATCTCGAAGGATTTGCTTTTTTTGTTCTATAGTTAATTTTGAATAACTAATTATGGCTCTTCTCTTAGTCATGATTAATTTTTTATATTTCTAATTTATAAATTCTTCTTGTCGGTATTACAACATTTTGTTTCAAAACGATAGAATTATCCGTTACTGCCCAAATTGTTGTATTAACTACTTTCTTCTTTTTTGAATCCTCAAAGTAAATTTTCACTTTGTGATGTTCTAAATTACCTAAAGATATCGCACGTTCCAATTCTGTATTCAATGCTTTTTTTTCTTTTTCTGATTTTAACACTTCCTCAATTGGAAAAACATAACCAGCAATCTCTTCCTTGTCAACAGCGACAAACTCACTATCCATTCAATCAATTTTTGAGCAAAATTAAATGAAAACACAAACTAAACTAATATTTATAAATATATGATTCATTTTTTTATTAAAAGTCGATTATTAATAACTAATTTATTTCTCAACATAAGATTTGGAAATTCAAATTTTTTAAAAGTATTGAAACAAAAAAGGCATCCAAAATAGATGCCTTTTCTGCTGTTGTCTTTATTCTATTTAACCTTGCTCGTTAAGGTATTTTTTAATCCGCTCCATTCTACTAAGTGCATTTTTACAACTCCGACTGGAATTTTTGCCTTCACTAAGATTGGAATTTTATTGTCGTCCTTAGTTACCCAAAAATTAACATCTTCTTCACTTTTAAAATAACGACCTGTTTGAACCACGGGCACAAACTTGTAGCAATTGAACTTCCCTTTTCGAATAGTGATAATTTCATCACCCACATATTTAATTTTCAAGTTATAAATTTCATCATCCATGAAGCATTTGAATTCAAATGTTTTCCCTTTTTTCATGTCTTTAAAATTCAACGTTCGAGCATAATAAAAAGAAGAAACCATGTCTTGAATTCCAATAGGAGTTTTAAAATCCTTCTTCCCATTATTTACTTGATATTTATCTTGCTTAAAAGTATAATCTTGATTGACTTTGTAGCCACCCTCATCTACTCGACGAACAAAAAACCATGGGAATATCCCTTTTTTATCCATAAACGTTTCATATTTGTCATTCACTTTGAAAAAAGCATTAAATCCTCCAAGTGTTTTTCCCGTTCCTACGGCATTTAATAATTCCCTATTTGATCCTTTTTTGGTTGTCGTTTTAACTTCCATTACTGCTTCTCCAGCATCAATAAATCCATAGGTTACTCTGTATCTCAATTTTTCTCCAACCTGGAATGCCTTATTCGTTACAGTAGGATATGTAACAACGGTAGTACTTGTCATAGTGATAAATACACCAACCAAACCAACAATATATACTAACTTTTTCATAACATTTAATTTAAGTTAAGAGCCTCTTGGCAAAGGATGTGCCAAAAAATAGGACATAGACAGTAACGTAATACATCAGTTTATAGTTTGAGTTTTAAATAATATTTTTCGTGGAATTTTAATGCACAAAAAAATCCGCCTCAAATGAAACGGATTTAACACATTATAATGGTATCTTTTACATCACAATATTTACAATCTTTCCCGGAACAACAATTACTTTCTTAGGAGCGTTCCCTTCCAGCCATTTTTGAGCATCTACATTTGCAAGAACTGCTTCTTCCACTTCTTTTGGATTCAAAGACATTGACAATTCTATTTTCAAACGCATTTTTCCGTTAAATGAAATTGGATAAGCGTGATTTGCTTCAACCAACAAACTTTCATCAAATTGCGGGAAATGAGCATAGCTAATTGTTCCTTTTTTGTGACCCAATTTCTCCCACAACTCTTCTGAAATGTGAGGTGCATAGGGCGAAAGTAAAATCACTAAATCGTTTAAAATTGCTTTGTTATTGCATTTTTGTTCTGTCAATTCGTTGACACAAATCATGAAATTTGAAACGCCCGTATTGAATGAAAAACGGTCCAAATCATCTGTCAATTTCTTGATCGTTCTGTGCACTATTTTCAATGCGTCTTTCGAAGGTTCTTCCATTGAAAGAGAAACATTTCCTTCAGCATCGTGGAACAAACGCCACAATTTGCGCAAGAAATTATGTACACCATTGATTCCTTTTGTATCCCATGGTTTGAATTGCTCCAACGGACCCAAAAACATTTCATACATTCTCAACGTATCTGCTCCAAATTTTTCTACGAGTTCATCCGGTGTTTGAACATTGTATTTGGATTTCGACATTTTTTCGATTTCTGAACCACAGATGTATTCTCCGTTTTCTTCACAAATGAACTCGGCATTTTTATATTCTTCTCTCGAGTTTTTGAAAGCTTCAATGTCTAATTTGTCATTGTCTACTATTGAAATATCGACATGTTTAGGATAACTTTGAAAATCAGTAGTAAGACTATAATTACCATAATACTTGTTCTCTGGGTTTGCTTTAGTTGTCAATTCTTTCAACAATTCATCAAGTTTTTCTTTTATTTCGGAGAAATCTTTACTGTTTTTATTATCGAATTTGTTTTCTGAAACATTCTTAAAATAGACATCAATTATTTTTTTCTGATTAAGAGAAACAAGAATTGGGGGACATAATTCTACAGGAATCATGTTCTCATGATCGTCTCGCGGCACTCCTGAATATACTCCAAAAACTAGCATTTGATACACAAAACTACTTCTCCCCAAAATCATCCCTTGGTTGATCATTTTTTGGAACGGTTCATCAAAGCCGATATAACCTTGGTCATACAAGAATTTTGTCCAGAAACGCGCATACAATAAATGTCCTGTAGCGTGTTCCGAACCACCAATATATAAATCAACTTGTTTCCAGTAATCCGCTTTTTTGCGGTTGACAAATTCGTGTTCATTCTTTGGATCCATGTAACGCAAGAAATACCAAGAACTTCCTGCCCAACCTGGCATCGTGTTGAATTCCATGTGGTCTCCTTCAAAATGATTCCAAGCCGCCTTTTCCGCTCGAGCCAAAGGTGGCGCACCGTCTTCTGTCGGTAAATATTTATCTACTTCAGGAAGTGTAATTGGTAAGAATTTATCCTCCACCAAATGCGGAAGTCCGTCTTTGTAGAAAACTGGAAAAGGTTCTCCCCAATAACGTTGTCTGGAGAAAACAGCATCGCGCAAACGGTAATTTGTTTTTCCTGTTCCAATTCCTTTTGCTTCAATCGCTTCAATCGCTTTTTTCATTGCGGCTTTCACTTCTAAACCATTCAAGAAATCTGAATTGGCAATCGTTCCAGCTTTTTCAGTATAAGCAGCTTCTGAAATATCTATATTTTCAAAGATGTTTTTGATTTCAATTCCAAAATGTTTTGCAAAATCGTAATCACGTTGATCACCACAAGGGACAGACATCACGGCTCCTGTTCCATAAGAAACTAAGACATAATCCCCTATCCAAATTTGGATTTTTTCACCTGTAAATGGATGAATTGCAAACGCACCGGTATTTTGACCCGTAATATTTTTCACATCAGCCTCACGATCACGAGCTGATTTCAATGAAGCACTTTTCTTGTATTCAGCTATTTGAGCTGCAAATTCTGGAGTTGTAATTTGATCTACCAAATCGTGTTCTGGAGCAAGCACCATAAATGAAACACCAAAAATAGTGTCGGGACGTGTGGTGAAGACTTCAATGTAGATGTCATTCTCGATATTTCCTCCTTGGGTCGTCAACTCGAACTGACCATCTACTTTGAATTGAATCGACGAACCGACAGATTTCCCGATCCAGTTACGTTGAATATCTTTTATGGATTCTGTCCAATCTAAACGGTCTAATCCTGTCAATAATCTTTCTGCGTATGCTTTGATTCGCATAGACCATTGGCGCATTAATTTTTGTTCAACTGGATGTCCACCACGTTCAGATACTCCGTTTACAATTTCGTCATTTGCCAAAACTGTTCCCAAAGCTGGGCACCAATTCACCCAAGAATCAGCTAAAAATGTCAATCGATATGCTTGTAGAATTGTATCTTGCTCCTTCTCGTTAAAAGCTTTCCATTCTGAAGCTGTAAAAAGTGTTTCGCAATCAGAACACGCATTGACTTTGGCGTTTCCGTTTTCTTCAAATTCGGCAATTAATTTCGAAATGCGTTCAGCTTTGTTGGTCGTATTATCATAATAGCAATCGAATAATTGCTTGAAGATCCATTGTGTCCATTTGTAATATTCTGGTGAAGATGTACGAACTTCTCTGTCCCAGTCAAATGAAAAACCAATTTTATCCAATTGATCACGGTAGCGCTCAACGTTTTCAGCAGTTGTTATAGCAGGATGCTGACCCGTTTGAATTGCATATTGTTCAGCGGGCAAACCAAATGAATCGTATCCCATCGGATGCAAAACATTGAATCCTTGCAAGCGCTTATAACGAGCATAAATATCTGAAGCGATATAACCAAGTGGGTGCCCAACGTGCAGCCCAGCGCCAGATGGATAAGGAAACATATCTAAAACATAGTACTTAGGTTTAGCGCTATTTTCTTCTGCTTTGAACGTTTTTTCATCCGCCCAAATTTTTCTCCATTTTGGTTCTATGTCCCGAAAATTGTATTCCATTGTTAATTTGCTTTTTTACGAAAGCCAAAGATACAGATTTGAAGAGAGAATAAAAGTTTATTCGTTTGATTTGTTTTACATTCAAAATCGTATTTTTAGGCAATAAATGAGTCAACGAATAAAATCTCTCCATCTTCTTATTCTGACATTGATCTTTCTTTGTCCATTATTTATGTATGCCCAATCGTCCCGCGAAAAACAACTCATTGTATCTATCAAAAGGGAAAAAAACGAGACCAAAAAATTTCTTAAATTACTTGATTTGGGAGAGTATTATAAGCACCACAATATTAATCGTGCCGATTCATTGTCTCATGTTTTATTACAAAAAAGTCGCGTATTCGACGACTCTTTGCGATATAGCGCTTTGATGTTTAGTGCTGAAATCAATGAGATTCAAGGAAATCAAGAAGAATATTTTAGAGATGTATTGGCATGTCAATCGTTTTTAGCTAAATTAAATTCAGACGAAGCACAATTTAAAATTTATAGGCATTTAGGATATTATCATAGTTATTCATTAGAATTTGATGCTGCTGATTTTTATTTAAAGTACATCAAAAAAATTGCCGAACGGAAAAGAAATAATTCAAAAGTTGCTGAGGCGAACAACTATTTGGCCTTAAATTTTATGTTTCAAAACAACAAAGATTCTGCTTTGTTTTATGCGGATGAAGCAATTCAATATGCCAGACGTTCTTCGAATAAGACAATTTTATCAGAATGTTTCAATAATCAAGCGAGAATTTATGACTATTTCGGTCAACTAGAATTAAGTGTTGCAAAAAACATTGTTGCTTTGAATTTAGCGACGAAAGCAAATGATATTTTTCTTTTAGCGAAATTCAATCGAGAACTAGGAATCTCTCAGCGTTTGATTTTTAACCTTGAAGATGCTGAATTTTATTTCCAAAAATCTTATGAATATTCTAAAATGATTGTTGACCGTCGACAAATGGGCCTTGCTCTTTCTAATCTTGGTACGGTTTATTACAAGCGAAAAGAATTTAAAAAAGCCATTGAAAACACAAGGAAAGCCATAGCCATTTTAACAATTTTAAATGATTTCAATGGATTGGGGGAAGCACACGATAATTTAGGAATGATATACCTTGAGAAAAAAGACTACACTAATGCTGCGAGTAATTTTAATCAAGCATTAGTTTTCTATGAATCGACAAGTAATAGAGAAAAAATTGCAGGAGTTTATCATAATGTAGGGACTGTTTTCCAGAAACAAAAAAAATATAAAAACGCCTTAATTTATTTGGAACGATCGATTGAAATTCGAGAACAATTTGGGTCTAAAAATCAGATTTACAATACTTATAGAGTAATGTCTGGAGTATATAAAGACATTGGTAAAACGAAAGAATCGTTGACTTATTTACAATTGTATTTAGACTATTTAGATAGTAATACGACCTTACAAGCAGCAACAAAAATTGCTGAATTGAGTGAATTGTATCGATCTGAACAACGAGAAAGGTTAATTGTCCTTCAATCTGATTCATTAAATCGACAAGAACAAGAACGCACGATAACAGCTACAAAATTTGAAAATAGTCAATTAAGGAATAATTTTCAGATGTACGTAATAATTGGTTTTTTAATCATAATTGTTCTTGCTGGGATAATTGGTTTTTATCGATGGAATCAAACAAAAATTAAACAACAGCACAAAGAAGCTGAAATGTCGCAAACGCTTTTACGTGCGCAAATGAATCCCCATTTCGTTTTTAATGCAATGTCTGTAATTCAAAGTTATATTTATGAAAACGATACTGTAAATTCGACCAAGTTTTTGGTTAATTTTTCACGATTAATGAGACTAATTTTAGAAAATTCACCTAAAGAATATATCCCAATTGAAACTGAAGTTGAGATCTTACAAAAATATTTGGAAACACAAAAATTAAGATTTGAAGATCGTTTTGATTTTAAAATTGATGTTTCTTCAGAGATTATGATTGAACATACTGTAATTCCGCCAATGATTACTCAACCTTTTATTGAAAATGCAATTGAGCACGGTCAGTTACACACTATAGAAGGGGGGTTCATTTATATTTCCATTAAAAAAGTAAAAAATTTGCTGCAAATATTAATTGAAGACAATGGCATTGGACGAGCTGGTTCAGAAGCAAATAAAAAAAGTAAGGCTCATAAAAGTATGGCTATGAGAATTACAAAAGAAAGAATTGATAATTTAAATAGAAAATATAAAACAGAAGGATTTTTATTAATTGAAGATTTCAATAAAGAATTGAATACTGGAACAAAAGTAGTAATTTCGTTACCATACACTGAAGAGAATCCTAAAACAATCGACTCATGAAAAAGGCCTTAATCATTGATGATGAAAACAGAACACGTGAATTTATTGCTAAAATGATTAATTCATTCGGGCTTGATGTTTTAGCAATTCCGGCAGGTGAGAACGTTCAATCAGGAATAAAAGCAATAGAAGAGTTAAAACCAGATATCGTTTTCTTAGACATCCAAATGCCTGATGGTACAGGTTTTGACGTTTTAAAATCAATTAAAGAAAAAAATTTCGAAGTCATTTTTATTACGGCACATGAAGAATTTGCGATTAAAGCAATTAAATTCAGTGCACTTGACTATTTACTAAAACC
This sequence comes from Flavobacteriales bacterium, assembly GCA_009885545.1. Lineage (GTDB taxonomy): Bacteria > Bacteroidota > Bacteroidia > Flavobacteriales_D > Crocinitomicaceae > M0103. The sequence continues at coordinate 10,863 of VFKM01000173.1, read as the reverse complement.
TATAGATCCAGAAGAATTAAAAGCTGCCGTTGAAAAAGCAATCAAAGCAATTGAAGATAAAAAGGACGACAGCCAATTTGACGCATTACAAAACAATATTCTTCCCAACCAGAAGAAAAGATTAGTGTTAAAAACACAGGAAAGCGTTTATGTCGTTGAATTACATGAAATTATTCGTTGTGAAGCTGATAGAAATTACACTTCCTTCTTTTTGAGTAGTGGTAAAAAAATTCTCGTTTCGAAAACCCTTAAAGAATATGAAACGTTATTATCTAATAGTAATTTCCTAAGAGTGCAACAATCTCATTTAGTTAATTTAGATTATGTTGATCGTTACGATAAAGGGAATGGCGGTTCAGTTGTTATGAAAGATGGTTCGGAAGTTCCATTATCTCCTGCTAAAAGAGAAATATTTTTCAAAATTATAGAAAATCTATAATAGAAAAATAATCCATAGGTGAGATTTGCTCATTAATATGTCTTAAATATTCATTTATCGAAACTGACACAAATAAACTCCGTAAATTTAATTTAGAAATAAGGAGATAATTCAGGGTTCTTCTTAGAAAATTTGAAATAAAGGAAGATACGCTGCTTGGAGAGGCAGTTTTCATTTTCTAGTTTGATAAAAGAGTATAACAGTTCTTAATCTTGCTTTATTTTACGTTTTGTAATTTATTACTTCTAAGAAGTACCCGGAATTTGATTTTAAAAAATTTGAATACTTTCATCCTACTACTTTGAAAGTTTGTTTGAACTAAACAAAATAACTTACTACTAACACTTTAAAAGGTTGACTTCCATCAACCTTTTTTTATTGCCCTATTATTTCGTAAAGAACAGGTCTAGAAGGTGCAGCATCATTTTCAAAAGGTGCTGTTTGTAACTCCAAAATATAACTTCCGTCTTTAATTGAGTCGCTTACAAAGATCATTTCTGTGATTGTTTTATCAAATTGAGGATTAGAAGGTACTTGCCAAAAGGCATGATGAAATTCAAGCTTGCCTCCGTCTTCTTCTCTATCAACGGATGGAAGATCTAATAAAAAATGCTTTACTCCATGTTGATTTAAGACCTCAACACAATCGACGTGTAAATATGGCGGGTTTGTTTGTGTATAATTGATGTGTCTTTTTTGATTATTATTTGGAATTGTTCTTAAAATTAAAGCTTCACAATTTTTACCTTTAAGGGCGCTAATCAAATCCTCTTTGAAAATAATTCGATCTTCTTTTTGATCTTTGTGATTTATTTGAATTGAAGGTGAGATGGTAATAACTTCAGCATTAAAAAAATATCTTTTCAATACATTATTTATCGAATATACTTCTGGTGTAATATGACCTAAACATTCAGTATGCGTGCCATGTCCGTGGGGATTGAAAAAAATATTTCTAAAATTTACACTGCCTCCTTTTTGAACCGATCCAATAAAACCATTTTCCATTACTGGCTCAAAAACAGGCAAATCAACGTACCATGCTCTTGGATTTTCAGTTGTATTAGACAACGGGATTGAAATATCTAAAGGAAATTTTGTGTCAATGAATTGGGTTGTATTTAAATAAAACTTCATAAATCAAATTTAGATTAAAAATAAATCATTTTCAGAAATATTTTATATTTCACGGTATTATTTACCGTGGTTAATATCTTTGTATTATATTTGCCTAACTTTAAAAAATATACAGTATGAAAATCACAAACATCATTGCATTAACAGTTGCTTCAGCAGCATTAGCATCGTTTCAATTAGTAAAGACTGATCAAAACGTAAAGCCAAAAAACACCTTTAAACTTGATAAAGCGACATCAATCTTAGGATGGAAAGGAGGAAAATCAGACACATATTTTCATACTGGTACAGTAAAATTCAGTGAAGGTTCCGTAATAATGAATCAAGGACAAATTTCTTCAGGAAACTTTACAGTTGATCTTGGTTCTATTACTTGTGTTGATGCCAATTTAACAAAAGAAAAACAAGAAGGATTAGCTGGCCATTTAAAAAATGAGGACTTCTTTAATGTTACAAAATTCGCTAGTTCAACTGTTACAATTGGTGCTTATAAAGATGGGAAATTATCAACTACAATAACATTATTAGGAGTTGAAGTAAAGGAAAACATACCTGTAGAAGTTGTCTCATCAAAAGGATTAATTACAATCAAAGGGAAATTTGATGTAGATTTTTCTGCTGCAAAAATTCCTGGTACACAACCATCTGAAGGTGAAACAGATCACATCTCACCTGTTTTTTCTTTTGATCTTAACCTTGTTTTGAAAGGGAAATAAAATTAACAAAATATTGAATGAAAGGGCGAGAGTTTATCTCGCCCTTTTTTTATTTATTTGTACTATGAAATATTCTGCAATAATTTTTGATCTCGGTGGTGTTTTAATAGATCTTGATTACAAAAAAACAATCGATGCCTTTGTACAAATAGGAATGGTTGATTTCGAATCTGTTTATAGTCAATCAGACCAACAAAAGTTATTTAGTGATTATGAAACAGGCCAAATTTCAACCCAATATTTCATCAATCAATTACTACCTTTCTTGAAATCAGGAATAAGCCCAAATAAAGTAGTAGAAGCTTGGAATGCAATGATATTAGATGTTCCTGCCGCGAAAATTGAATTATTAGAAAGGTTAAAAAAAGATTACCCATTGTTTTTATTAAGTAACACAAATGATTTACATGTTCCAGAAGTAAGAAAAAAGTGGGCAAAAGTCACTAACAAGCCTTTGGAATCTTTTTTTAATACGGTATATTTTTCACATGAAATGAAATTAAGAAAACCTCATCCAGAAATTTTTACGACTGTTTGTTCTTTAGAAAATCTAAATCCAATTAAGACATTATTCATAGATGATTCTATACAACACATTGAAGGAGCAAACTCAATTGGGCTCCAAACATTTCATCTAAAAAAATCGAATGATTTATATCAACTTTTTTCCTGACATAACTCTATCAGGATACTTTCTGTTGATTTAGGGTGAAGAAAGGCAATTAATTTATTATCAGCACCATCCTTTGGCGTTTCGTGTATTAAAATAAATCCTTCCTTTGATAATCTCGCAATTTCACTTTTTATATCATCCACTTCAAATGCAATATGATGAATTCCTTTTCCACGTTTTTCTAAAAACTTAGCAATAGGTGAATCTGGATTTGTCGCTTCAAGTAATTCAATCTTCGATTCACCCACCTGCAGAAAAGCTGTTTTGACACCTTCAGATTCCACTTCTTCCAATTTATAGCAATTAGTCCCTAATAGGGCTTCAAACACCTTTAGAGATTCTTTAATATTAGAAACTGCTATTCCTAAATGTTCAATTTTCTTTATCATAACAAAAAAAACCTGAAGTTCCCTTCAGGTTAATGTTTTATAAATTTCAAATGATTCTAATTTTTAATAAACTTTTCGTTTACATTGTCAAAATTAATGTAGTATGCACCGCTTAACAAATTTGCGCAATTTACTGAAGTTCCAACACCTTTTTTAACGATATTTCCATATGCGTCATAAATTTCATAACGCGTTTCAACTGCTTGTCCATTTGCTGTGAAATTGATAATATCTTTGACCTTTACAGGACTTTTCATCACAACTGCAACACTAGAAGTAAACTTCACTTCCTTCGAAGTTCTTTTCGTTCCAGAGTGATCAACTTGAATAACTCGAACAGTATTTTCTCCAGAATGAGGATTAACAGCAAACTCGTAAGCATTATCACCAGCTCCTCCCTTGCCTTGAACTTCTCCAACCGTAACCCACTTATTCCAACGGTATTGTTCAACGATGTATGGTAATTTACCTTGTTCTCCTGTTGTAGTCCAATTCAATTTTCCTCCAGGTGTTACAACAATACTTTTAACAACAAATGTACTCTTCGGCAAAAGAACCTCTGGGTTTAAGATTTTTGGTTTACAACCCTCATTGTGTTCAATAACAATAAAAACAGGTTCCCCAATTGCTATATTGAAATTTGCAAAGTCAATTTCAAATGCACCCATATTTGTTCCGCCTGGCATAATGTCTCCATTCACAGTCACTTTTGTCGCACAATATCCGAAACCTTCATCATCCATCGGATTTTGAACATAAAGATTTTTTCCTTGATATGTTCCTTCAATCGATAATGTAGCACCAATTACGAATGAACTAAAAAAGCTAAAAAATAAGGTACAAATTAATATTCTCATGAACTGCAGTATAAAACAGTGGGCTTTTTTAAAATTAACTACGCAATATTAAGGTCATTTTTTTAATAAAACAAACTATTTGATGCTTTTCAATAGATAAAATATAATTATTAAACACATTAGCAACCAAAAGGCAGAAATTGAACTTGTTTATATCTTTAGTTAATTCGAATTCAATAAATTTTTTCTCAGAATCACTTATAAAAAGGCAACTTAGAATTTAAAATATTACGTAAAAGTATTGGAAGAAGAAGTAACTCTTTGAAGTTTCTCAATTTAAAAATTTTTAATTGCAAGCCCATTGCCCATCAACTTCATTTAGAAATCCAATTACGAATCAGCTTAAATTTTATTTAGAAATAGTAACGAAAAAATAAGTAATCATTTGAAATTCACAACTTGTTTAGAGAATTTTTCTTATCCTTGTAGTATAGAGTATTGCTATTCCTTATGAAAAAATTTTGCTTAACGCTTCTTGTCTTCTCGGTTTTGGTTTCTTGTTCAACAAATTCTAAAAAATTTGAGTATGACGGTGGATCAATAACAATGGCGATAGACAATGAGCCTACAACATATGTTCCTCGTGACGTTTCTGACTATTATTCTGCCTCAGTCTTAAATCAAATTATGGAGGGGCTAGTTTCTTTAAATCCAAAAGATCTTAAAGTTAGACCGCAAATTGCAACTGATTGGAAAATTAGTGATGATGGGTTAACCTATGTATTCGAAATTAGGAAAGGGATATTGTTTCATCCTCATTCTGTGTTTACCTCTAAAGATTCAAGAGAATTGAAACCCAGAGATGTAGAATTTTCAATTGAATTAGCTTGTACTAAAAATACAAGTGGCGTTTCACCACATGCTTATTCATTTATATATAAAGATAATCTAGTTGGAGCAGTTGACTTTAATGAAGGAAGAAGCAAGTCAATTAAAGGGCTTCAAATTTCAGGTTCAAAACTCACGATGAAACTAATTAAAAAGGATGATAACTTTTTAAATAAACTCAGTAATATTTGTGCTTCAGTTACATCAGAAAAAATTTTCAAAGCAGATGCAGAAAACGACTTAATAGGAACTGGCCCTTTTCTTTTTTCAGAAAACAAACAAGGGAATCCATCGTCAATGATTTTATTGAAAAATGAGGATTACTATATGAAAGATGATGAAGGGAACTCTCTACCATATCTTGATAGTATCACTTTCATTTTTCAAAACAGAAAATTAGATCAATTGGAAATGTTTGAAAATCATCAAACAGATTTAATTACAGGACTTCCGACAAGTAGAATTACGAAGATGTTGGAAGGTAGAATTGAGGATTTCAATTCTACAACCACAAGACCTCCATTATTAGTAATGTATAATAATCCACTGCTTTTAACCAATTACTATTTCTTTAACATGACCGATCCAAGATTTAGCAATCCAAAGGTTCGTCAAGCTTTTAACTACGCTATTGATAAAGAAAAATTAGGTCGCGAAGTACTTAGGAATCAATATTACGAACTAGGTGATTATGGAATTGTGCCACCGATTAGTAAAAATTTTAAAGGCTATAATTTTAAAAGTATTAAGGATGTTTCATATTCTTACAATTCTGAAAAGGCGAAAAAATTATTAGCTGAAGCAGGATATCCTAATGGTAAAGGATTCGGTTCAGTAAATTTACGTTTCAATATTGATGATATCCATTCTGCCGTTGCAGATGAATTTGCTCAACAAATTTTCCAAGTTTTAAATATTAATGTCAATATTGATGGGTCAACTTTTGAGCAAAAAGATCTAGATGCTAGTAAAGCTAATGGTGACATCTTCAGAAGTGCTTGGGCCGGTGATTACGCTAATCCCGAAACATTTTTAGCAAATTTTTATGGGAAAGATGTTCCTGTCAATAAATCAGAATTGTCTCGAACAAACCAATCGAGATATGTAAATTCCATTTTTGACAACCTATTTGAGCAAGCAAAGAATAGTGTTAAAAAAACAGAAGCACTTGCATTTTATGCCAAAGCTGAAAGAGCATTAATGCAAGATCCACCTATTATACCGTTGTGGTATAATGGTGATATACAAATAGTATATTCTAACGTTAGAAATTTACATTTCAATGCTTTAAACTTATTTATGTTTAAAGAGGTCTATAAAAAAGAATGGACTCAGGACGAATATCAAAAAGTCAATAATTAAACTTTTATCTTATTTGTGATTTTCGCAAAACACTTATAGTTAGTTGCTGAATACAATAATTATAACTCATATTACTTGATTAATTTTACATTGAAAACTAAAAAAAACACTATGAAATCACTATTACTGTTTATTACCTTATTTTTTTTCTTCAACTTATTTTCGCAAACAACACAGACAGTGCGTGGGAACGTTTATGATTCAGAAACGAATTTTCAATTTTCTGGAGCTAAAATTGAAATTTTTGTTGATTCCTTAAAAAGATATAGAGCAATTACAGATCTAGACGGAAAATTTGTCATTGAAAATGTTCCAATTGGTAAATATCAATTGGAAGTACAATATGTTTCTTATGATACAAAAACAGTTACAATTGAAGTTAACTCTGGAAAAGAAACAATTGTTAATATTCCGATTAGTGAAAGAGTAATATTGACTGAAGAAGTTAAGGTTACTGCGCGTAAAAAAGGAGAGGTAATCAATGAATTGGCAACTGTTTCATCCATGCAATTCAGTGTTTCTGAAACTGATCGATATGCAGGTTCAAGAGGTGATCCCGCACGAATGGCGTCAAATTTTGCAGGTGTTCAAGGCGCTGATGACTCACGTAATGATATTATTGTTCGTGGTAATTCTCCATTGGGAGTAGTTTACAAAATTGAAGGTGTGGACATTCCAAATCCATCTCACTTTGCTGTATCTGGAAGTACTGGTGGTCCCGTTTCCATATTAAACAATAAAATATTAGGTAATTCTGATTTTTTCATGAGCGCTTTCCCTGCTGAATACGGGAATAGTACATCTGGAGTTTTTGACCTTAAATTACGCAGTGGGAATATGAACAAGCATGAATTTTCAGGTCAATTTGGTTTCCTTGGTACTGAATTTATGGCAGAAGGCCCAATGAGCAAAAACAATCGTTCAAGTTACCTTATTATGGGACGTTATTCAACACTTAGTTTATTTAATAAATTGGGTATTAACATTGGAACTGATGCTGTTCCTGTATATGGTGATGCAGCATTTAAGTTCAATTGGTTGTTGAAGAACGGTGGTTCACTTTCATTATATGGAATTGGAGGAGCAAGTAACATTGACATCATGATTTCAGATAAAACTGAAGTTACAGAAGATTTATATGGCGAAGGTGATAGAGATCAACATTTTGGTACACAAATGGGAGTGGGTGGTATTAATTATAAGAAAACACTTTCTGAAAAAACATTTATAACATCTACCGTTTCCTTTTCTTATGAACAACAAACGTCACGACATGAATACATTTATGGACGTGCATTAAATGCTACAGGTGATTCTATTACATATGATTCTCTTGGAAGTATAATGGGCTTCAAATTTAAAACAATGAGAACATCAGGTTACATCGCTTTAAATCATAAAATAAATAGTAAGCATTTCATCAAAGCTGGTTTGAACGTTGATTTTTATCAAATAAATCAGATTGATACTGCTAAAACTTTAGTAACTGATAGTGTTTTTGTAAAACGATGGGATTACATAGGAAATGCCTTACTAATTCAGCCTTTTATTCAATGGAAGTACAAAATTTCACCTGATATGGATTTCACAGCAGGGTTACACTGCCAATACTTTACTCTTAGTAAGAGCTTGAGTCCTGTTGAGCCTCGTCTCGGTTGGAAATATAGAATGAAAGGAAATCAATCCATTTTTGCTGGTGCTGGTATGCACAGCTCAACTCAACCGCTATATACTTATACATATAATAAGCTTGATCTAAACGGAGATAAGGTTTATCATAACATTAACATGGACTTTTCTAAAAGTATTCATTATGCTTTGGGATATGAGAAATCGTTCAAAAAAGGATTCAATGTTCGATCAGAAGTTTACTATCAACAGTTATATAATGTGCCTGTGACTGTTGCTCCTTCATCATTTTCATTAATTAATATGGGAAGTGGCTTTTCAAGGTTTTTCCCTGATTCATTACAAAATACTGGTACAGGAACGAATTACGGATTAGAATTAACTATTCAGAAATACTTTGATAAATCATTCTTTTTATTGTTTTCGGGAAGCCTTTATGATTCTAAATATAAAGGGAGTGATGGTATAGAACGAAATACTTCATACAACGGTACTTATGTTGCCAATTTATTAGGAGGAAAAGAATTCAAATTAAATGCGAAACAATCTATTTCTCTTGGAATGAAAATTACAGTTGCAGGAGGAAAAAGATATGGTTATGTTGATGCATCTAAATCTTTGATAATGAATGATGTTATCTTCATTGATTCAGCATTCAACGAAAGACAATTTGCTGATTATTTCAGATTTGACCTTAAAATAAATTGGAAATACAATGCGAAAAAAGTTACGCATGAAATTGGGTTGGATTTGGTAAACTTAACTGGGCAGAAAAATCTACTCGCTTTAGCTTATGCCCCAAGTCTAGATCCGGCTGTTACAAGTAAACCTGGATATGAGCCAACAACTGAAAAAACGCAATTAGGCTTTCTTCCTTTGTTCTATTATCGAATTGACTTTAGTATAAACAAGAAAAAATAATGGATTACCAATGAGGACAGCTATTGCAGTCATTGGTTGGGCGGATATAAAGGAAAAAACCTAGTGCATTTTCGAACGAAGTAAAACCAAACTTTTGTTTAGCTATTGCATTAGGTTCATTATTCCTTGTTGGTACATGGACTTGTTGCATATACCCACCACTGAAAGAAGATTGAATAAAAAGATGTTTGAAAAATTCCAATCTCACGCCTACTTGGGCAGATAGAGCAAAGCCAGATAAATATGAAGAGCTAGAAGTATTTGATTTTCCTGCAAAAGTAAAATCAGTAGTTGATAATATGCCTCCAACACCCAAGCCTATGTTAGTGCTTAAAACGAACCAGTTATGTTCTCCTGCCTCAAACCATCGGTCCGTTTTAATATACTCGATTTTTAAATAATTGAGTCCCTTTGTCTGTCCGTAATTAAACGTATTACGGTCTGTAACTATAGGATTACTTGTGTAGGTTCCGCTCCAATTATTTACAGTGTCAATCCCAGGGTTTATTGTTCCAGATAATAGCACTTCATTCTTATCAGTAAGAGCATATTTCATATGGTCAAAACCAATGGCAAGAGCATATCCTTTTCTTATGTAATACCCAACACGCACGTTGTATTGTGGCAATGTTAATTTGGCAGGATTAAAATAAATAGATGGATCGAAAGGCGTTTTTTTATCTGTAGCACGAGCACCCTTTAAATTAAAATCATACCCAGCTCCTTCAAAATGTATGTTGCTTCTCGTATAAGTACTTCTATTATTTCCCCAATAGCCATAAAGTGTTCCTTGTCCATGTGAAAGCTTAGGTTTCCCTTTACTCTTTTGAGCCATCAACCCTATCGGTAAAAACATTATGACAATAAGAAATCTCATTATGACATTTTTAAAAATGCAACTTCTTTATCAGACAGATGTCGGAACATTCCACGAGGTAAATCTTTTTTCGTTAAACCTGAAAACTGAACACGATCCAATTTAACAACTTCGTAGCCCAATGCTTCACACATACGACGAACAACTCTATTTTTTCCTGAATGTAACTCTACTCCAATTTCTCTAGAGTTGCCTTCTCTTCCTTCCTTTACAAATTTTGCAACGTCAAATTGTGTTTTACCATCTTCTAAATCAACTCCAGAAACAAATTTCTCTAAATCTTCAGCTTTAACAGGCTTATTTAATTCAACATGATAAATTTTTGAAGCTTTATGTCTTGGATGAGTTAATTTTTTTGCCAAATCTCCATCGTTAGTAAACAACAAAAGCCCTGTAGTGTCTCTATCCAATCTTCCGACAGGATAAATTCTTTCTCTACATGCTTTGTTCACTAATGTCATAACAGTTTTTCTACCAAAAGGATCATCCATTGTTGTAATAAATCCTTTAGGCTTATTAAGTAACACATATCTTTTCTTTTCGGCATTAATTGTTTCGCCATCGTATTGCACGACATCTCCAGGCTTGATTTTATAACCCATTTCCAAAACAATTTGTCCATTAATTGAAACAACTCCTGTTTCAATTAACACATCCGCTTCACGTCTTGAACAAATACCAGCATTCGCTAAATATTTGTTTAGCCGTATTTCGAGCTCATTAAAAGATGGAAGAGGATCACCCTTCTTTGCTTTGTCTTTAAACTCAATGTATTTTCGCTTATCACGAGCAGAAACTTCTTTTTTAGGTTTTACAGATTCGCCAGTTATCTCACTTGGGTCTTCCTTTTTAAATCCTTTAGGGAAATCTTTTTTAGCATTTTTTGGTGCTTCTTTTTTAGCGCCTTTGCTAAATGGAGATGCTTCTTTCTTCTTAGGTTTGAAAGAATCCTTTGTAGTTTTTGTGGAATTAGATCTCGATGTGCGAGATTTATCTCTTCCGGTATTTTTTGTGTTCATCACGAGCAGAATTATT
>VFKM01000063.1 GCA_009885545.1 Flavobacteriales bacterium | reverse complement strand
TTTGAACCTGCCTCAGCTGCTAAACGGTGTACAAAGATCTTTTGGTCTTTTTGCACTTTAAATTGCTGCCCTGCTATCTCTACGATTGCGTACATATAGCTTGTTTTTAATGTTATTTACCCAAAAATTGGAACGCAAAGATAGAAAAAATACTTTTCAACACAAGTCTGTTGGAGATTTTTTTTTAAAATTTATAAATCGTTGTTGAATTATAGGCCAATAATTGGCAATAAAAACACCTAATAAAACAATTCCCATCGCTCCGATTTGATACCAGCCAATTTGCTCACCAAAATAAACCCCAATGATTACTGCTACAATAGGAATAAAATATGTTACACTACTTGCGAATAGAGTAGAAGAATAACTGATGATTTGATTGAATAATATAACTGCTAAGGCAGTACCAACAATTGCTAAAATCGAAATATATCCCAATCCTTCCATAGCGTGTTTATTGCCTGTGAGAGTTCCCCAAGTATCTAATTGAACATTAGCGAAAAAAGAAGGGAGTAACACAATGAAAAAAGCTAATGATGTTATTTCAATTGCTTTAAACATTTGCAAAGTATGTTTAATCGTATTCAAGCTGATTCCATAAAAAAGGGTCGCTAAAACAATTGCAAATATATGGTTCCAGTTTCCTGTTATGGATAAATTTTTTCCTGCAATCATGAGCAATACTATTCCAATTGTACCTATTGCTACTCCAATTATCTGAATCATTGAAAGTCTGATCTTGAAAACAAAAAACCCAATTAGAATAGCAAAAATTGGTGTAAAACTATTAAGCATTCCAGCAAATCCTGAAGACAGGCCAGTTTCTGCATAAGTGAATAGAAATGCTGGTAAAAAATTTCCAGAAATCCCGACAATCGCTAACATCAAAAACTGCTTCCAGGATTTTATTTTTTTTAAACTTAAAATGGCAAAAGGAACAAGTGCTAATGCGGCAATCAACATTCTTAGCGCTCCGACTTGTCCATCTGAAAATATAACTGTTCCATCGGCTGCATACATTCCTTTTTTCATTAGGATAAAAGAGCTTCCCCAGATGCAAGCCAGTAAAATCAACAATATCCAGCCTTTTAATTCTTTTGTCATAGTGCAAAATTAATCGAAAGATTAAGAAGGAATAAATAAAACGAATTCAATCGAGAATTGTTGATAACACGTCTTTAAAATGTTGATAACCTAATTAACTCAATTTTGTTGAAAAATGTCCCACAATTGCCCACTTTCTTTTAATTTCCTTGTTTTTTGTAAGTTTTGAAAGAAAATTGATTGCTTATTTTGAAACAAAATTATCTTTGTATCGTTATAATTTATGAACAATTAGAAAACAAGTAGTAAGAAGTGGGAGATTTCCATTATTTTTACCCATTATTTTCGTCATGGCAGGATTAGTAGGAGAATTTGAAGTAAAAGTGGACGCAAAAGGGCGTTTTTTATTTCCTTCCGGTTTACGGAAGCAGCTTTCTCCTGCGACTCAAAGAGATTTCATGTTGAATAAAGGATTTGAAGACTGTTTGACATTGTATCCTCTACCAGAGTGGGAGAAGATCAGTGAAAAACTAGCTAAAATGAATTTGTTTAAACCAAAGAATCGTATGTTTTACCGCTTGTTTCATCAAGGGGCAAAAATGATTTCGTTGGACAACGCCGGTCGAATCTTGGTTCCAACAGCTCACATGGAGCGTGTAGGTTTAAATCAAGATGTGATGCTTATTGCATACAACGACCGTATTGAGATTTGGGATAAGTCTAAGTACTTCGATATTATCGAAGGCAACATGGCGGACTTCGCTGATTTGGCGGATGAAGTAATGGGTGACTTAGATGATGGAGAATAGTACTACGTATCACATACCAGTAATGTTAGATGAATGCATCGAAGGGTTGAATATCAATCCAGATGGCGTTTATGTTGATGTCACATTTGGTGGTGGCGGACATTCAAGAGAGATTTACAAAAAATTAAGTAGCAAAGGAAAATTGATCGTTTTTGATCAAGATCCTGACGCAAAAGCAAATGCTTGGGAAGCAGACAATTTTTATTTTATCGCTGCCAATTTTGCGTATATGTCCAATCATTTGCGAATGATGGGCATCAAAGACGTTGATGGAATTCTTGCTGATTTAGGTGTTTCATCGCACCAATTTGATATTGAATCACGTGGTTTTTCAATTCGAGCTGATGCTCCTTTAGACATGCGAATGAATAAGTCAGGCGAATTATCTGCCTTTACAGTTGTAAATGAATACGACGAACGCGAGTTGATTAAAATCTTCAGAACCTTCGGTGAATTACCGAATGCACGTAAAATCACGGATCAAATCATGAAAAATCGTGCTTCAAAAAAGATTAAAACTACCAATCAATTGATGGAAATTTTGGGTAATTGTGCCCCTAAGTTTAAAGAACATAAGTTTTTTGCTCAAGTTTTTCAAGCAATCCGAATTGAAGTGAACCAAGAATTGGAAGTGCTAAAATCTTTCTTAGAACAAACAGAAGAATGCATAAAGCCAAAGGGAAGACTAGTAGTTATGTCTTATCATTCTTTAGAGGATAGACTCGTGAAAAATTACCTGAAACGTGGATCAATTCACGGCGAAATAACAAAAGATTTTTTTGGAAATGTATTGAAACCTTTCACTGAAGTGAATAGACATCCAATTGTTGCAGTAGAAGAAGAAATAGAGAGAAATACTCGAGCAAGAAGTGCCAAACTAAGAATAGCAGAACGGAATGGCTGAAAATGAATTTATAGATAAGGAACAAGCTGAAAAAGAAAGCAAAAAGGCAGAACAAAAGGTGAAGAAATCAAACCCGAAGAGTTCTAAACCAAGTGCTTTTGCTCAGATTTTGAATGGTGATTTTTTGACACGTGAATTTGTGTTGAACAATCTCAATTATATCTTTTTCATCATTTTGTTGCTTTTGCTAATTATTGGAAAGGGATACTATGGAAAGCAATTGGGAAAAGACGTTGACACTGTTCAAAAGGAATTAGACGAAATGACCGCTGATTATATTGAGTCAAAAGCAAAATTAGAAGAAGTAACTAGACGATACAAGTTGGTTGAAAAGTTAGGGCCAAGAGGATTAAAAGAATCAGAGAACACGATTAAAGTGATTCAAATGAAAAAAGCAAAAAATTGAAATGAGTGAAAAAAAAGACATATTCTGGAGAGCTTATCTGATTTATTTCGGGTTTGTACTGATTATGTTGGTCGTTTTATTTAAAACGGTCTCAATTCAATTTGATGGTGGTAGAAATGTTTTCTCTTCAACAGAAGAAAAAATGCCGATTCGTACAGTCAAAAGAACGCCACGAAAAGGTCAAATTTTGGATATCAATTATACTCCGCTGGTTACTTCAGTTTCGTTCTACGATATCCACATGGACGCTACAGTTGTGAAACAAGAAATCTTTGAAGCAGAAGTGACAGATTTAGCAAGAGGATTAGCAAAATTGTATCCTTCTAAAACGGCTAGAGAATATGAAAATTCAATTCGAACAGCAAGACAAAGAGGTAGTAGGTATTTGTTAATTCGCAATAAAGTCACAAATGATGAACGTAAAGTCTTAAGAAAACTGCCAATTTTCAACCAAGGAAGATTGAAAGGCGGAATAATAGACAATGAAGAAACAATCATTCGTAAACACCCATTTGGCAATTTAATGAGTAGAACCTTAGGCTATTATCAGAACAATGGCAGGGATACGTTGGCTGTAGGAATTGAAGGAGCTTATATTAATTATTTGAATGGCGAACCTGGATATGAGATAGAACAAAGAATTTCTACCGGTTGGAAAAAAACAGGTCAAATTATTAAGGAGGCTGTCGAAGGAGCTGATGTTGTAACGTCGATTGATAAAGAAATTCAAGAAGTTGCGGCCTCAGAACTAGAGCGTCAATTGAAAACTCAAGGCGCAAAAAGAGGCTGTGTGGTTGTGATGGATGTGAAAACTGGGTTTGTAAAAGCAATTGTCAACTTATCACAAACCAAAAACGGAGAATACTCAGAGCAATACAATCAAGCAATTGGTGGTAGAGAAGTTCCAGGTTCAACGTTCAAACTTGCTTCTTTAATGGCTGCATTAGAAGATGAAAAAATTAACATCAATGACACTGTTAATGCTTCAGGATTTTATAGATTCCATGGCAAAACTTTTGAAGACGCTCATAAAGGAGGATACGGAAGGATTACAATTAAAAGAGCTTTCGAAAAATCATCAAATGTTATTACACAAGTTATATATAGAGCATATAGAGAGGAACCTCAAGCTTATATTGACCGATTAGAACAGTTTGGATTAATTGAAAAATTGGGGATTGAATTAGAAGGTGAGGCAGATCCTGTAGTTTATAGACCAGGTTCAACTAGTTGGAATCGATTGACTCTTGCTTCTATGGCAATAGGATACGAAGTGTTGCAAACACCTTTACAAACACTTGCGTTTTATAATGCAGTTGCTAACGACGGAAAATTTGTTAGACCACAATTTGTCAAAGAAATACGAAGAGGTGCAGAAACAGTTAAAGTATTTAATCCAGTAGTTATCCGTGACAAAATTTGTTCGGAAAGTACTTTGAACACTATGAAAAATTGTCTTGAAGGGGTTATGAAAGATGGTGGAACTGGTTCAAAATTAATTTCATCACAATTTTCAATTGCAGGAAAAACTGGAACTGCACGAATTCTGAATGATCAAGGAAAATATGGTGAAAAGGGTCAAGAAACGTATCAAGCTTCATTTGTTGGTTATTTCCCTGCCGATAGACCTATTTATTCATGTATCGTTGTGATTTCCGCTCCTTCAAAAGATATATATGGAGCAATAGTATCTGGAACTGTTTTCGCTGCCATTGCAAATAAAGTTTATGCATCAACTTTAGCGTATCATCCAGCAATTAATTCTGGAAAAAGAATTAATAAAGCGCCGGTTTCACTTAGCGGAAATCGCTATGATTTGATTAGTGTTTTTAAAAGGTTAGGAATTAATTTCTCTGTTAAAGAAGACGGTGAATGGTTCAATACAAAAAAAGATTCAACGCATGTTGAACTACAAAAAAAGCGCATCAATAAAAATACTGTTCCTAATGTCATTGGTTTGAGTGCAAAAGATGCTGTTTACTTAATTGAATCAAAAGGAATGTCTGCGCATGTTAGTGGGTATGGTAAAGTTGTTAAACAATCTATTCCTTCTGGAAAACCTTTATTCAGAGGTGGAGTAATTGAATTGAAATTAGATTAATGGAAAGAAAAGTTGCTGATATAATTACAGGTCTTACCATTTTAAAACAAAGTGGGTCGCTTGACGTGCAGGTTTCTGAAATCGTTTTTGATTCTAGAAAAGCAAAGCAAGGTTGTATGTTTGTCGCTGTAAAAGGTGTAACCGCTGACGGACATGATTTTATTCCTAAAGTAATCGAAGCTGGTTGTTCAATAATTGTTTCTGAAAATGAAGTAATAGTGCCTTCTAATATCACGCTAATTGTCACTGACAATACTTCAAAAGCATTGGCCTTAATGGCGAATAATTTCTATGATGAACCTTCAAAGAAATTAAAACTTGTTGGAGTAACAGGAACGAATGGTAAAACGACAACTACCACACTTCTATTTAATTTATACACCAAACTTGGATACCATTGTGGTCTACTTTCAACCGTAGTAAATAAAATAGGTGACAAAAATATTCCATCAACACACACAACTCCAGATCCAGTTTCATTAAACGCGCTATTGGCGCAGATGGTGAACGAAGGATGCTCACATTGTTTCATGGAGGTAAGTTCACACGCTATTCATCAACACAGAATTACTGGTTTGTCTTTCGTTGGAGGAGTTTTTACGAATATCACACACGATCATTTAGATTACCATAAAACATTTGCTGAATACATCAATGTTAAAAAAGCCTTCTTCGATAATCTTGGAAAAGATGCTTTTGCATTGACAAATGTTGACGATAAAAATGGAATGGTAATGCTCCAAAATACGGCAGCATCCAAACATTCATATTCACTAAAATCTCCAGCTGACTTTAAAGTTAAAGTTATCGAAAATCAATTTTCTGGATTGGTATTGAATATTAACGGTATTGAAATTTGGACACGATTAATTGGTGATTTTAACGCCTATAATTTACTCGCAGTTTATAGTGTAAGTCAATTACTTGGTGAAGATTCAACCGAAGTGTTAACGGCAATCAGCACCCTTGAATCAGTTGAAGGTCGATTCCAATATTTTCACAGTGATACTGGAATTACGGCCATTGTTGATTATGCGCATACGCCAGATGCATTAGAAAATGTATTGAAGACAATTGCAAACATTCG
>VFKM01000151.1 GCA_009885545.1 Flavobacteriales bacterium | reverse complement strand
TTGTCTTAATTTTATTTAATCTGTTTTTAATACGTTAAATAAAACGGTATGAAATATATAGCGGTCTTCTTGTTTTGCATAATTCAATTTGGTTCATTCGCTCAAAATGAGGAAGTGATTGCTGGTTTTTATGCATCCGAATTAAATAATAAAGTATTGTTAAGTTTTTCGATAAACTTAGGTTATACGTGCAATGGCGTTATTATCACACGTTCAGAAGATGCTTTGAACTTCAGTCCGATTGGGAGCATTGAAGGAATTTGTGGAAGTACTCAAGAAGAAATCCACTATGAATTCACGGATATTGAACCCGTGAAAAATGCAGTTAATTATTACAGACTAGACTTGGGTGGTGTTGGATTTTCACAGGTAATGAGTGTGGAAGTAATTGATTTAAGCGGAAATAATTCTATCATTCGTCCAAATCCAATTTCTGAAGAAACAGAAATTCATTTTGATAACGAAACCAATTCTTTAATGTCACTTGCTATTTATACAAGCGAAGGAATTTGGGTCGAGACAAAATATACTTTAAACGAAATGTTTATCCTTAAAAAATCGGATTATAAAGTTGGAAGCTATTTCTACTTAATTCGCGCTGAGGGCATTCTCTCTGAGATTAAAGGGAGATTTATAGTGAACTAATTAAATCTTAAACTTCAAACTAATTCTCATTATCTTACGTTAGTAGAATAACAACTACATTGACTATGAAATATCTCTTTCTTTTCATGCTAATCAGTTTGCTTTTTTCTTGCAGGAAGAAAAGTATCAATTGTGATGTTGAATGCGGCAATCAGTTTGAAGAACAATTGTTTCAAACAGGGTTCAATGGCGCAATCCTCACCGATGGTGAATATCAAAATGTGGAATTATCCGGAGTTGATCCCAATTTTAGTTCGCTAAACAGTTGGTCAGATTTTCAAGCGCATGGGAGAATTGGAAGGGTGGAAATTAGTTACGAAGACGGGAACAATGATGAACGCAAGGCCAGTTTAGTTACTGATCCTGACAGCGCTGCAAACACTGTTTTGAAGTTTCAAATCATGGAAGCGCACATCAAGGAAGGTTCGAAACACAAAGGTCGGATCCAACTTGCAGTGCATGATAATCAGTGCATCAAAGAAATTTATCAAAAAGTAAAGCTCAAATTATCGCCAGATATGGTGTATTTTACTGAGCGGTCTGATCGTTTGTTTTGGTTTACCCTTTTCGAATTCTGGAACAATGCCGCTTGGTCGAAGGAAAAGCATCCTTTTCGCGTTTCTGTCAACCTCAATAAAGAAGAAGGAGTTGGAAGTGCCATTAATTTCAGGGTGAAATCAGATTTTCAAAAATGTAGCACATGCGATTGGAAAGAAGTATGGGGCGAAACAGCAACCTCCTTTCCACTAGTTTTCGGGGAATGGATGGAAATTGAACTCTACTTGAAAGAAGGTGATGAAAACAATGGACGCTTTTACATGGCAGTAACTCCTGAAAACGGTTCTAAAATAGTGTTATTCGATATTGTGAATACCACCCAACATCCTAAAGAAAATTGTGCAGATGGCTTCACGCATTTTGAACCTATGAAGTTATACCTAGGTGAGGACGATATCAATTACATGAAAGATGCAAACAAGGAAATCGCTGTTTTTTGGGACGACTGGCAATTTTTCTTAAACAAAACACCTTGACTTCGTAATTAGTAATTATTAATTGCAATCTATTCCTTAGTAAACGTAAAATCCCACGTGAAATCAACACTTAAATATATTTTGTCAGGTTTAGCCGGTAATTTAAGTTGTGTGATCCAATTTTCGCCTACGCTTTCAATTATAGCAGACTCTATTTGAATAGGACGATACGCTTCATTCCCTGTAAAAAAGCTTTTTGGATCGGCTGTCGCACTTATTTTTGCTGCTTCAATTTTTTTCCATTCTCCGGGATTATTTAAAGCTGCAGCCTTTAGTCTAATAGAGCCTTTCGAAGTAGTTATTCCTGCTGTTACAAAAACAGAATCTCCTTTCTGGATGCGCGACAGTTCCAGTTCACCTGAATCCGTTTTAAAATTGTAATCACTAAAAATCTTTGTAATGGTTTGATTATCTCCTGTAATTACAAGCGGGTTATTTAAAGATCCTTCTACATTAACCAGAATATGGGCGATTTGCATACTGTCGACTATAGTACTATCAAGGTTATATTTTGGACACGTTGCAATAAACAACATTAAGTAGCCCTTGCCCTCCTTGTTTAAAAGCGGTTTGAATTTATCTCCTACGATGGTTTGAAGTTGCTCTCCTGGCAGTGAATAACCTAAAGTGAGTCCAATCGCTGGATTGTCTTTTTTTATTTGCCAACGCACGTTCGACTCTTGAGCATGACTTACAGAGATGAAAAGAAAAAGTGCAAGAGGAATTTGAAGATATAGGTTTTTCATAATTTTATAAAGGCGCGCCGTTGTTTCTGAACGCTAATTGTTTATTGGTAGTTCGTATAATTTCTTGAAGGAGCTGTGAGCTGCTCGTCCATTGTTTAATTGCATGTGTTTTAAAGATACTCTTTCCATTTATTTCGAAGTGTTAAAACACATTTATTTATATTTTCTTTTTGAATAGTATGACCTTAAAATAAAATAGTATTTTTAAAATTGTTATAAATAAAAACATAAAATACATGCGCCATTTTTTATTTTCACTTTGCCTTCTTTCTAGTCTTAACATCGCTTGGTCACAAAATAGATCAATTGAATTTGAATCGACTGGCACATTTTCTGAAATTCTAGCGAAAGCAAAAGCAGAAAATAAATTAGTCTTTATTGATGCTTATACAACATGGTGCGGACCTTGTAAATGGATGTCTAAAAATATATTTACAAATGACACTATAGCGGATTATTTTAATTCTAATTTCGTCAATGCTAAAATTGACATGGAAAAAGGGGAAGGAATTGAAATTGCGAAAAAATACGATGTAAGATGTTATCCTAATTTATTATTTGTCGACGGAGATGGTAATTTAGTTCATAGAACTGCCGGAGCTGAACAATTAATTCAATCCTACATTACAATGGGTGAAAAAGCAAAGAGCAAAGATGATAACTATGCGTCTATTATGAAAAGATATGAGGCGCAGTCAGTTAAAGATCCAAAACAAATTGCTGATGTAATTGAAATTATGGGTAGCACATGTTTGCCTTTCACACGTTATATCGAAGATTATTATAAAGTTGTAAAACCTGAAGAATTCACTAATTCAAGTTCATGGAAAATTTTATATTACTATGTAGATGATATGGATCATCAGGCATTTAAATACTTGATGGATCATCAAAAAGAGTACATCGCTATTTATGGAAAAGATTCCGTAATGCGCAAAATTGAATATGTATATGAGCGCAAAGCATCCAAACTTCTGTTCGCTAAAGATTTTAATGAAGACGCGTATAATGCATATGTGAATAAAATTAATACAATGGATTTTGACTCAAAAGATAAAATGGTGTTCACTATGAACTTGAATCTTTATGAGAAAAAAGAGAATTGGAAGAAAGTAAGTGAATTAGCTTTTAGTGAAAATGGACATACATATCTTGCAGAGGGGAGAATAAATAGCTTGTGCTGGAATATGTATGAAAAGATAGAGGACCTGTCTATTTTGAAGGCTGCTGCAAATGAAATGAAAAGGCTCACCGCGACTGAAGCAGGAAAATCATGGGCGTATACCGATACCTATGCTTCTCTTTTATATAAGACGAAGAACAAGGGAGAAGCAGAAAAAGTTGCTAAATGGTCAATTGAGTTAGCGAAACAGGAAGGTGTAGCACCTGATGAATATAAATCTACTGAGGAGTTATTGGAGAAAATAATGAAATTATAACCGTTTAGCGCCCAGCGAAAAAGCGTTTCTTTCAAATTAATACTATTTACCTTCTTGATAGCAATCTTGGATTAGAAAAAATCAATGATGGAAAAATGTCTGAACTATCCTTTCTGAATTATTTATATTGAATTCCTCGCGCTAAATTTGGTTTTAAGACACAGCAGTTTGTACCGAAAAGTCTATTCAAAAAAAAGTTTTTGTAATGCTGTTATTTGCGAATTACGCAACAAACAAATGCGTAGTTGCGAAATTCGATACTTATTAATCAATTATTAACTATACATTTGTAAAAACAATTCAACCATTATGAAAAATATATTTATAATTTCAATCACGTTATTGCTTTATATTTCGCCTATTTTTTCGCAAGTAGAATATAAGGCAACTGATTCTACAAAAATTATTACTATGATGAACGGAGATGTTCGAATTGGTGAAATTATCAGCGATGATGGTCGCGAGATTGCCTTTATGACCAGGGAAATTGGTAAAATATTTATTAACAAAGCAAATATTAAGAGTATTGCACCTTATACTGGAGATTTAGTTTTAACTGAAGATGGTGAATTACGAGCAAGTTCCCCTTTTACCACGCGTTATTATTTTACAACGAATGCATTACCGTTAAAGAAAGGTGATGATTATGCTATGATTCATCTTTATGGTCCCGAAGTTCATTTTTCCGTAAGTGATAGATTATCTGTTGGTATTATGACTACTTGGCTTGTAAGTCCATTTGTTCTTGCATTAAAATATTCTATTCCCACAAAAAATCCAAATGTTAATTTTGGACTAGGAACTCTAATTGGAACCTCTGGTTATTTAAATACTTTCAGAGGATATGGAGGTTTGCATTGGGGCATGGTTACAATTGGTGACAATACTAAGAATTTAACAATATCTGCAGGATTTTCATATATCCAATCGGGTAGTAATGGCAACTTCTTCAATGGTTCAAATTCATATAAGGGTATTGCAACAGCTCCTGTTATATCGATTGCTGGGATAGCTAGTGTTGGCAAAAAAGCAAGTTTCATTTTTGATTCAATGATCTTTTTCGGTTCTCAAGAACGAACTGAAAGTAATTATGTGTATGACTATGTTACTGGAATAGGGTATTATACTTCATCTACTCCTAAAACATATCAAACAACAATTGCTTTTTTTATGCCTGGAATGAGATTTCAATCATCTGCTAAAAACGCCTTTCAAGTTGCACTTGCTGGCGTACTTTATTCAAGAAACAATGGTGAGTTAAACGCTTTTCCAATTCCACAATGTTCTTGGTTTTTTAAATTTTAAAGTGAAAACCATATTGATTGACGAAGCGATTGTTCCTTTTTCGAAAGGCTTGTAACTTCTTGTAGAGTGTATGTTTTAGTTGATCAAGGGCTTGTAATTGCTTTCGTTGCCCTTGAACCAAATGTCTTAACGTTGATTGACTTCGTCGATTAGTCAAGTTGTTGGATTGAATTGATTTTTCAGACGCAGCAGTGCATCCTGAAAGGTAACATGCTTTCTCGCTAAACGCCTGTTAAAAGCAGTTTTATTTATCATTTTCTCAATTCATCACCCTTGTACGTATCATCTAAGTATTTCTGAACTGTCGTATTAAATAATTCAGGATTAGTTTTCGAGACATAATGATTTTCACCTGCTAAGAAACATAGATTTGCTTTCACAATATTCTTGTATATATAAATCGTATGTTCTTCTCGGATAACATCTCTATCTGTTGACATAACTAACACAGGACATTTGATTTTTTGTAAATCACTTGCTGATATATGTGGTTGAAACTCCATCAAACGATTTCGTTGTTGGATCACTTTCCAATTTTGAGTTGTATCCTTTTTCAAAAGCATTTCGTCAGCTAATTTTCTATCATGTATTATTTCATCATAGAAAGAAGGATAAAGTGCTAAAGTATCAGGCGTAAGATTTGCTGCAAATGAAACTATCTTCTTGACTTTTTCTGGGTGATGAATCGCTAATAACAAAGCAATAATTCCTCCGTCACTTCTTCCCACAACATATGTTGAGTCGAGATGTAAATAATCCAAAATACCAACAATATCTTTAGTCATCTGGTGATAAGTAAGACTGTCTTTTCCAAGTTCACTTTTTCCCCTTCCTCTGCAGTCCATAACAATTACCATGTATTGCTTAGCGAAGAATTCAATTTGAGGTTTCATAAAACCGATATTTCCCCCATTACCGTGGATTAACACAAGCGGAGCGCCTTGCCCATAAATCTCAACGTATTGTTTAGCTCCATTAATAGTGATAAATTTTCCAGCGTCTTTATTATTTCCATAGTCAATAACTTTTAGGTCAGACTGAGCAAAAACAGAATTCGGTAATATGAAAGTCAAAATCAATAGTGTAATTATAGTCTTGATGTGTTTTCTCATTTTTCTTTTCTTGGTTAAATGTTGATTAAAAATTACTGCAAATGGTTTTCGATCATAGCGGACATCGCGTTGTTATGCGTTCGTGCTTCTCCAATATCGTTTTCAGGCAAGGCGCCGTTCCGAACTTTCATTCATAAACGCCAAACCGAAGTTTAATTTATTTTAAATATACTAAATCTTTACTTCGATGAAAGAATCTCGGAATGGAGCTTAAGCCTGTGTTATCTATCTGCCCTCCATTTCAGCTTATCTAATAAATTATATTTCTTTTACTTTTTTACCTTCGGTGCTGCTTCGCGGTCAAGAGCTAAAAAAGTAACAAAAAGAGCCCTAGCGCTGTGTATAATTCGCTTACCCATTAGTGCCTCATTCAGAAAATTTGAAAAACTCGTCGTACCTCCTCAAACAGTTCCAAATTTCTTCTGAATTTCAGCACATGGGACCCAAGCTAATTATACAATGCGCTTTAAATCCTCCGAATTAACACTATTTTTTATTTCGCTTCGTTTTATTCGAGATGATATTCTTTTCTTATTAAAGAATCAAGTGTCTTATTTTGTTGTAAGGCTCTGTCAATGTTATCCCTAAACCAATCAAGAGAAACTGCATATTGATCTAGCTTGTTTATAAATTTTTGAAAAACAAGATTGTCATCTGTCAAAAAGTAAGGAGCATTTGGCAACACAACCGAATGAGGAGTAAAATTACCGCTCTTAAAATATTCTCTAAATACACTTGATTTGAAGATGTCATTGCCAGCGTCATTAATACCTTGCCATTGTTTCTGTATTAAAGTTGACTGCATTTCATCTATGTAATTCCTTATAAAACCATCATACTTACTAATTTCATTTGAAACAATTTTGTTTCTTATTAATCTGAAATTGCCTGAATTTTTTAATTGGTCTATCGTCCTGTCAGCATATATCCATTTATTGTATAAATTTAGGTAAACCTGATGTTGGTATATTTCTTTTGCATTCTTATCTAATAGTTCATTTTCTTCTAACAATGGTATTAACGAGTCAATATGAGTACCAACGATCCCAAATTGAACTTTCATAGATGCTAATCTGGAACTGTCGGTTTTAATATCTGCGACCATGCTTTCCATGAATTCTGTTTCCCGGCTATGCTCAATAACATGTTCAAGTTTCCATTCGGCCAAAAAGCCACAAAATACAGCGAGAAACAACATTAGAAATTCCCGAAAATAATTTTTCCAAGTTGTTTTACCATGTGTAGGGTGTGAATGATGATGTACTTCCATGTTTTCTGTTTCTTGAATTGGTTGTATAATGTCGGTGTCATTTGCAGAATTATCTTCTTCTACAAGATCTTCCGGCAGTGGAATTAAAGGATTGTTGGGCGTTTCGTCTTCTATGTCTTCTGTCATTTATATCAGATTTATTGTTCAAGTGACCTAATTTTCTGTATGTTCAAGCGAATGCTTTATTACTCTTCTCTCTAAGAAACTCATAAACTTATGATGAAGTGGGCTAAATGCCAATACAAATATTCCAGATAATAAAGAGGATAATAAAGCATCTGATATTTCTAGTTTGTGCGAAAGCCAATGTAAAAGATAATGTTCAACAGTATTATACATTAGGATAATTAGTATAAATAAAAAACCATCTACAATTGTTCGCCTTAATAGTATCCCAGTATCAAAGGTATTTGAAAAGAATAAACTCATCACCAGCGATAATAGCAGCACGAATGTCATGGAGATATTAAACAGCAGTTTAACAATAAGTAAACTTTCCGTTGCGCTGAAATACACTATAGATTGAATAATCGCCAGAAAAGTATAAGAAATCAAACCCCAGAATAACCACAATATTCTATTTCTTTCTATTTTAGATGATGATTTAAAATTGACATACATGCATAACAATGCAGTAAATAACACGAATAAATCATTCAACCTATCACTGATATTTAAATATGAAAGTCCAACTACTATTAATGGGAATACTAGCCAAGTAGAATCCTTTATTACCCAGTTTATATATCCTGATGCAATTTTGTTTTTTGGAAATACGGAGTTGATATCTTGTTTTGTAATTTGTCTTGGAAAACTTTGTAACGATTTTATATAAAATACTGATGTCAAAGCATTAGTGATTAATATCCATATAAGAGGAACCCAGTCAGGATTCATCACATGTAAGAATTGAATGATCCAATTGATTGATATTAATGAGAGGAATATTGCAAACAACATAGCTCCTTTTTGCTGATGGGTTTTTAGTGTAATAATAATGGAGAAAATTATCATTAATGGTTGTGAAATAAGGTAGGGTATCCTTGTCAAAAAAAGACTTTCATTTCTATATATAGGGTTGCTAAATAGATTAACAAAAAAGAATAGTGTTAATGTAATTGTGATTACAATGGATATATAATTTAGTGCTTTTAGTGGTTTTGAATTCATTCTTTGTATTTCTTTTTTAAAGTGTCATTGTTTTAAAACTCGGCAACCTTCTACTGCATAAGCAGAACGGCAGTCTGTAAAAAAACGAACGCTAATCAGTTCATAAATATAGAAATTAAAGCGTTAACACGATTTACAAGTTCCTTATATTTATATTAATCTAAATCCATAATTATGTGTTATTTAGGTGGTCACTATCGGTTTCAAATCCAGATGGGGAGCAAGGAGGAATTTATTGATACCCGAGATTTCCCAGATGCCTATCGCTTGAGTGGTGGTTACACCCAAAAAAATGGTGTTATTGAACTCAAACTGAAAATTAAAGGAATTAAAGAGTCCGAATACACGCATTCCGCTCCAACTAAAACTGAATTGATTGCAAAAGTAATTGAGATTGTGGAGGGAATAAAATAGCATGTTTCAATTGACAATTGACAAATCACAATTGACGCCCCACTAACCCAATCACCTCTTCCTCTAAACTATCGGAAAGTTTTCCATCTTTCAAAACGTTTATGCTATTGATTTTACGCTGGTAACTACTGAAAGGGATTAGACTATTTAACCGCAGTAGTGCACCCCGAAATGTCGGGACAAGATTTGCAGCGAAGCGGGTAGTTCGTATGATTTCATGAATTTAATTTCTTTACATGCTTATCGAAATCTGAAATTATCTTCTGTGATTTATTAAATTCATCGTATTCGTTGATGGCTTTTTTAGCTGCTTGAATTTTCGAAATAACACCTTTTCCTTCCAGTATTTTGTATTCGTTGAACGTTAAAAATTTATTCACACTTTCGGACAATTGCTCCATAGTGAACGTGTTTTCTCTTTCTATTAAACCTTCAATGTAATCGAAATAACTTGACACTGTTCTTTCCAATTGCGAAATTTCTTTTTCTTGTAAATAGTTTTTAGCGACAATAATATCTGATTTAATGATCCTTCCTTCTGGTGCATTTTTCCAAGTCGTTAAACCAAGGTTGTCTTTTTCTCTGTTCACAGAATCATGTATAATTTCGGCGGCTGTCTTTCCTGTAATTGCAAAATGAAACCTATTCTGTACAAAAGCATAAAAGTTTTTGGTCATTTCCGAATGAAGGTCATAATCGATGCTACATTCTGCGAAGATATCGGTGACCTGCTGATAAATTCTTCGTTCACTTGCACGAATAGAACGTATTCTGCGCAGTAACTCTTTGAAATAATCTTTACCAAAAGCGTTTTGACCTTCTTTTAAACGTTGATCGTCCATTACAAAACCTTTTAAAATATATTCTTTCAAGGTTTGAGTAGCCCAAATTCTAAACTGCGTTGCTTTGGAGGAGTTTACACGGTAGCCAACAGAAATGATTGCGTCTAAATTGTAATATTTTGTTTTGTATTTTTTTCCATCTGTTGCAGTTGTTTCCAAAATGGAAATAACTGAATTTTCATCTAATTCGAAGTCTTCAAAGATATTTGATAAATGTTTACTGATAGCAGGGATATTTACCCCAAACAACTCTGCCATAGCTTTTTGAGTGAGCCAAACTGTATCGTTTTCTAAATACACATTAACACGCACTTCGTTATTGGGCGTATTGTAAATTAAAAATTTGTCTATTTCTTTACTCATTCGTGGTTAACTATATTCCTTCAAATTGTTCAAACAGCTTTTTTATCTCCCGATTCAATACTGACTATTTTCTAATCTAATATAAGGTTAATTTTTAAACAATCAATTGCAACTGCTTATTTGTTTTTGATAAATAGACCAACCCAATCACTTCTTCCGTAAAACTTGACTAAAAAAAAGATTCTTTTATTTTACGCCGCTTTTTACTCCAATTTATCCTTCTTTTTACTTGGCGGGAGAAAATTTTCGCCTGTAACGACTTTTTTACCTGTTAGTTCTTCTAGATTTAAACGAGCATCTTTTGCAATTTTGCCACCTTTTCTTCCGGCTTTTGCATTCTCTTTAAGTCCTTTTGCTTCATCTGTTTCTGCTATTTGTCGCGTTGAAAGTTCGGCAAGAGCAGTAAAAATCAGTTCAGCTTCACTCATGTGATCTCTTAAATTCTGAGATTGCAAACCTTTTATATCACTTCGACATGCTCAGTGCATCGCTTTATGTTTATTGACTGTAAGCCCCGTCCATTCTTGGTGAATAATATTCGTCAAAAAGGCAAATTCATCACCCTTACTAACTCCACTATCCTTCCAATAATCAGTGAGTTTGTTTCTCGTCTCCTGCCCAGTCATGCGTTGTTGAATCCATTTTTCACTTCGACCCAATTTTTGCCAGTTTTCTCTTGCTCTATCAATTCCTTGACTAGGATCTGCTATTTCTTGCATGCGTTCGTAGCCCACTTTTGCTAACCATTGCTTGAAAGGTTCTGCTTTTGGTGAAGGAATTGATTGAACAAGGCGAAGAATCTCCTTTGTTTCTAAACAATCTGTAGCATATTTTTTTCCATCATTCGACTCAAATTTCAGTTGTACGATTTTTTCGTACAACTGACTTCCCTCCTTCGTTAACTTCTTTTTTAAATCACTCCAATATCTCTTGGGAATAGAACTGTTCGTAAGGATTTCTATTACATCAACGACAGAAAAATACCATATTTCAGTTTCAATTACCCATTGACTCCTGACTTTCTTACTTTCAAATAATTTTATTGAATCCACACTGAAAAAGATTAATTTCTAATCTAATATAAGGTTAATTTTTAAACAATCAATTGCAATTGCTTATTTGTATTTGATAATCAGAGCAACCCAATCACCTCATCCGCTAAACTTTCTGAAAACACAACTTTCACTGGGGACTTGTCAGAAATTTAATGAGATATCTCCTTTGTATCCAAAGCAATCAACTCCTTTTGTACCATGAAAAAATCCAGCATTAAAAATGCCAACATTACCAATACTCCAAGATCCAGTGGCGTTTTTGTCATACCAACAGTCTTTATGTTTTTGAAATAAATGTATTTTATATAGGTAATACTTATTTCCATTGTCTATTACTCGAGCAATAGAAATTTTAATTGCCATATCACCATTCACTTTAATTAAAGTTGATTCCGACTTTATTACCTCTGTATATTTAAACTCTATTTCTTTTGTCTTTTTTCCAATATAAATCTCTGAAAGATCGATGCTAAGTGTCAAAGAGTCATTAAAAGATTCTACAGGTTTAATACCAAGTATATCAGGTGGGAAATCACACATTTCTTCTACTTCAATTTTATTTTGCGCATAAAGACTGGAAGAACAAATTACAAAAGCAATAATTCCGGTTTAATAATTTCTCATATTATTAAAGTTTAAATTCTGTTTATTTTTTTTACCGCACGTTCTGTGAAAATTTGTATGATTTGAATTATTTGTGGTTAACTATATTCCTTCAAATTGTTCAAACAGCTTTTTTATCTCCCGATTCAATACTGACTATTTTCTAATCTAATATAAAGTTAATTTCTAAACATTCAATTACTACAGCTTATTTGTTTTTGATAATCAGACCAACCCAATTACCTCTTCCGCTAAACTTTCTGAAAAAATCCCGTCACGAAGTCCTTCAATCAAATGTCTGACTGTTGATTGGATTCGACGCTGAGTAAAGTTGTTGATTTAAATAGACTTTTTATACGCTGCAATGGAACTGCATGGAGCGGAATGAAAGGACAATATTTAAAACCATTATCAATGAAAAATGAATCCTACTCCAAAGCGAAATTGATTGGTAAAACTGCTATTGACCGAACTGGGGTTCCATTACATTTTGCAGGAATTAATTTCGGGAAGTAACATACTATACGTAACGCCTCTCTTTCTATTTCGAAATATCCACCCGATTTGGCAATTACTAAATTACTTACACTTCCATCTATTTCCACGATAAAAACTACCATTACTTTATCCTGTATCTCTTTCTCGACAGCGGATTGTGGGTAATTCAAATGTGTCTGAATAAACTTGGCCATTTCTTCCAGGCCACCTGGAAATTTAAAATCTTCCTTATCCTCTTCAGCACATTCGTCTACAGCTTTACTCGCTTCAATGAAATACGTTAACGAATCAGCAACCACAATTTTGTGCACCTTTGAAGCAAACAAATCATTTTCCTTCTCTTGTGTAAATGGCAAGATGAACGATCTGGATGCATTCACTTTATCGTAATGATAATATCCAAAAGTTTTTCCTACGTATACATTATTTGGGTCACTGATTTTTATTTGGTATGATTGCTTTCTAACAATTTTAAAATTAACCTTCCCGTCTGCATCCGTGGTGTCAACATTTTTTTGACCATCCTCATCTGTACATTCTACAATAATGCCACTTATGGTCTTAGATTCATACAAGGATGTAAGTACAATGTCGAGCGTGTAGGTTTTCTTTGCAGCGAAGAGCTGTGTTGAAAGTAACAGTAAAAATGAAAGTGTAATTGTAAGGTTTTTCATATGGAATTTAAACTTCATAAGATTTGTTCAAGCAGTGCAACTGCAGCGAAGCGGCGAATACAGGTTAAATCAAATTATAAATTATTCATCAACCCAAATACGCAAAAGACTGAGGAGGGACCATACCATATTCCTCTTTTAAATTTCGAGCATTTTTATATAATTGCGGATTTTTAACTTGAATAGCAAATCCTTCAATTTTACCAGTGAAATAAAGGTCATAAAAGTCTTTAGAAATTCCTGAAGCTTTTTTAATCTCATTCCAAAGTTTGTTTAACTCCATCTTATGAACTTGCTCAATATCAAATTCTCCAATTACCTTACTAACTGGTGCAGATGCATAAACTACAACAGTCTTCACTTTGTTGTTTTTAAAAATACTTCGACGAAATTCAAATTTCTTTGAACCATCAAAAATTTTGTTTGCAAACTCCGGTTTAATCGATAATAAAATTTTCATCTGTATTTGAATTTGAAATGATTAAATTAAAATGTTCATCACTCATTTGCTGAAAAACTCTCGGAGCATTCATAACATCTGACACAATACCCAAATTAATCAGATTAAATAAAACTCAGCATCTTTATTTACCATTTGATTCACATTGATAGTCGGAAGAATAAATTTATTAAATTCTGTTCCATCTACTTTACAATGAAGTACTCCTCGAGCTGTTCCTATCGTTAACATTGTTAGATGACTAATAAAATTTTTAGGAAACACAATTTTATCTTCTATCAAAAATGAATTCCACGAATCTAGCGCAATTGAAAAATGACAACTTACATTAATTTTAAGAAAAGCTTTTGTTGATTGTTCGAATGTAAATGTTGCATAAACCCCAATTCGTTTCCCCTCTTGATTAATTTTAAACTCTAAAGCAGTTGTTATATTGGCTTTTTTGCCTGCTACATAGTTTTCTTCAAAAGTTGCAAACTGTTCCGTTTTTATTCCTATTAAAGCAAAGCCGATTGTTTCTTTTTCCATTTAAGCAGTTTGTAAATAATACGTTTCTTCTTCAGGTTGTAGATCATATGCCATTTTAAATTCCTGCTTCGCTAGAAGAATTGAATCTTCGCCACTGACATTTTTTTTGAACGGTTCAACAAACTTTTTCGTTTCTTTAACCTGAAATACCGAAACTATCTGTTCAATCAAATTCTCATAATAAGTAGCCAAAATTGGAATGTTCAATATGCACTGTAATTTAACTTGGGTTTCTAAAGTCAGGTTTTCTTTGCCTTTGACAATCTTAGTGATTTGTTGAGGACTCACTCCCATTTCCGCAGCAAGTCTTTTTTGAGACCATCCTGGCTCATCCAACTTAGTAAGAACTTTTAAGGCAATTGCTTGAGATTCTCTTAATCGAACTCTGTTTTTTATTCGTTCTCTATTTCTTTCGATTGTATTGGTTTTTTCGTCCGATACTAATGCCGCAAATTTGTCTTTATTGCTCATTCTATTTCGTTTATCAATTCGTAAAAAGAATCTATGTCAACAACGCCATTTTCCAATAAAAATGATTTTGCTTTTTTTACTTTTATTAATTCTTGGTTTGAATCAGGGTGATCTTGCATCTTTTGACTCATTTTAATGGCTCCTCCTGTTATCACAAAAAGGTTCTCATCTATTTTAATGGCGTACAACCTGATTCCATTCTTATCTATCTTTCCTTTTTGAAGTGAAAGTATTTTTACTCCCATTTCCAAATCAAAAAGTGATTTAAAATAAAATTCTAATGGTTTATTATTAAAGGTGATTTCTTCCAATAAATCTTGTATCTGTTCTGCATCTTTTAATCTGTCTTTAACAAATTTATTTATGTTCGTTACATTATTACTTTTTGCATACTCTCTTAGATAGTTAACATCTGTCCAATCTTCAATAAGCCGATCATATTCGTTGTCCACCTCATCACTGTAATGAAAAGCAAATAAATGTTCAGCAAATATATTAACTATTCTCATTAAATCAACTTATAGGTTTATTTTTTAAGTAAAATTATCATTTTTTTAAACAAACGCTATGATAAAAAGTCTGTTTTTTATGTTTATTTTCGCCATAACTGATCCCCCTAACCGCAGAACAACGACGCATGTGCAACTGCACGTTTGGTGCTTGAAGGAAGCTGTTTATTGGAAGTTCGTTTGCTTTCATTTATGGTTTGTTTCTTGCGTTAAGAATAACGTTTTTTTTAATGTTAAAATACTAAAATATCTTCTTTTATTTGCGGAAGAGATCGATTAAAACGCAGCAGTAAAACTGCAGCGGAGCGGGTAATTAAACAACCTGATTGTTTTACAAGTTTTTGCGCATCAGCAACACCCTCTGTTATTTGCACTAATGTTTGAGTGATAAATTCTTTTAGTTCCATTATATAATAGGTTATGATTTATAAATGTCTTTATGTTTAGATTCTTCAATCATAATGTTTTCTCCTAATTTCACACTGGCTACATGATGGATAAATTCAACCACACGATGAAATTGATTTGAATTAACTAACCTAGGACCTAATATCACCTTGTTCAATTTGAGATAAGGATGTACTCGTAAAATTGATTGCTGCATCTCATTATCAGTGTTTGGGGCAAGATTCTTCTGTATACAATGCTTAGAAATAGGCATATTCACATAGGCTACATGATCTCCCTTCGAATTTATAGTGTGTGCTAAAGTCTTGGAAAGAAACGGATTCGAATCCTCAAATGCACCTTTTTTGTTTTTTAAGGAATACTTATCAAATGGACAAAGTGCTACAACCCTAATTTCATTCTCAATTTTCCAAATTTCATGTTTTTGAAAAGATGCTAAAAGAGGAATGATGGCAGGAATATTTTCAAATAATTTATACTTGGACTGAAACGCTTGATGGTAATCAAGAAATCGTTTTGATAATGATTCGTTCGAATTATCAGAAGAGTATTCAATTTTAGAAAGATTCACTCCATTCCAGTTTTTTATCTCTCTTGGGATTTCAAATACCATACCCACTCCCATGCCATCCTGACCGTATAAACGCCAAAGATTAAAATCATCTTTCACCGCCTCATCATAGCGAGAACTAGATAATACAAAATGATTACGTTTCAAATTATCTAACCATGATTTATCGAAAGGGAAGTTTAAAGAATTTAATCCATGCTCTATTTCTTTTGGGTCGTTTAAATTGTAACAGTTATAGAGTCTAATAGTCTCAGAGTTTACTATTTCAAAAAAAGAACTCAAAGAAGTGTAATGAATTACCTGAAAAGATTCCGAATCGATAAATGATTGATCAATTAAACCACAATTAAACTGAATCTTTCCTGACCTTGGGAATTCCTGCTCCCCAGAATACATCGAAAAAGCAGAATTCATCCGAATATTTGGATAAAATACCCTTGCCTCAGACAAGTATAGTTCAATCAGTTCATTACGGCTTAAAATTTCACTCATTCTTCAACAATTTTAATCTCTTCTTCACTCAACTCATAAAGTTCATAAACAACCGATCAATCTCCTTATCCGACTTATCAATCTCTTCTTTCAACTCCAAGTCCTTTTTCATGTTCTCCTCAAACAAATTATTTAAAAAACTCTTCATCATTATCCAAATAATAACTCGTTTTTCCGGTTTTTGATTTCATCTCTTCTAGCCATAAATCTTTGATCACCTTATGACCATACCAAAAATTCATTCCTGCATTCCAACTTTTCCATAATTTCTCATCAATTCTTCCTTTTTTGTACCAAAAGAATTCCTCAGCACACAAATTAAAGAAATCATAAATTGTATTTTTCTCTTCTAAAGTTAAAGTTTTTTGTTCCACAGAATTATCATTTTTAATAATGGAATATAGCTTATCATTTAATAAATCATAACGTGCATTGAATTCCCTAAAAAGATCAAGCATTATTCTATCATTTTCTCTATCCGTAGAATTTTTAGAATAATATATAGTTGCCACAATTCCTGACAACCCTATAATAACTGATGAAAGAAGTGATATGCATTCTGAAAAAACCATATTAATAAATCATTTGAATAAGTACCCATATTCCAATTAAAATCACACCTATAAAAAATAGATAGTAAAGATTCTTTGCATATCCAGTCGTTTTGATCTCTGTTTCATTTTGTATTTCTTTCAAAGCTTTTTCAGTAGATTCATAAACTACTTTGGATTTTTCATAATTTGGATTTTTACCGTTTTGTATATCAAGAATAAAAATGTTTTTAGAAACTATTCCCATAATTTCTTGAATCAGTTTTATACCATAAAGTGCACTAAAACTCCAAGCTATAATTGCTAATGCTAATGGAAGATGATGTAAATTTATAGATAATTTTAAGGCTTTATCAAACGAAAAACCTATACATGCAACATCTAACGCGATGATATAATAAATATATTTTTCTTGCTTTTGCATATACAAGAAAGCTAACTCATCCCTTTTTTTTGAGTCTTCCATTTTTTTAAATTAATTTTCCCCCTCAACAATCTTTATCTCCTCCTCACTCAACCCATA
>VFKM01000047.1 GCA_009885545.1 Flavobacteriales bacterium | reverse complement strand
TTTTGGCAGAGATAATAAAGTTACTGTTATGAGAAAATTGAAAAAAGAAATGAGTTTCAAAAAAGTTATAGGTGGAAGTAAAAAAGAATCTTATTTGTATGAAATTGTGGTAAGAAACAATCGTAATGTTCCTATTAAAATTGACATTTATGATCAAGTTCCGATTTCTAATAGTAGTGATATTACTGTGACAATAGATGAATTAGGTGGTGCTAAGCATGATTTGTTAACTGGAGAGGCTACATGGCAAGCTGTTATTCAACCTAGCGATGTAAAATCTGTTGAAATAGGCTATACAGTGAAATATCCAAAAGATGCAAATATTACACTTCAACGTTTTAAAACTGTTTCTTGTCCTTCATTTTAAGGTTGAATTAATTTAAACAAAAAGCAAATGGGCTGTCTCATTTGTTTTTTGTTTTTTGTGAATATAATTTTCTGCGTAACTTGGCGTTTTAATTGATCATAATAATAAAGTGAAAAGAGTTTTATCCATATTGTTTTTATTACCCTTAATAGTTTGTGCACAACAATCAAATTTTCGGTCTAAATCGGAATTGGGTTTTATGCTAGGTGGCTCTTATTATATTGGTGACTTAAATCAATACAAACATTTTTATAAATCCCAATTAGCTGGTGGAATAGTATACCGATACAATGTTCACTCACGGATGAGTGTTAGAGGAAATTTCAATTATGGAAAAGTTAAAGCATCAGATGCTGATTCAAAGTTGAGTATAG
This sequence comes from Flavobacteriales bacterium, assembly GCA_009885545.1. GTDB lineage: Bacteria > Bacteroidota > Bacteroidia > Flavobacteriales_D > Crocinitomicaceae > M0103. The sequence goes on along the minus strand of VFKM01000047.1, from coordinate 1,821 downwards.
CTGAGAATAGAAATTTGAATTTCGAATCTAAAATTTTTGAATTAGCAGCAGGAGTAGAGTTTAACTATTTTCCTTTTAGAATTGGAAATGATCGCTATAAAGGAACAGCATACGTTTTGGCAGAAATTGGATTGTTTCAAATGAACCCGACAACTGATTATAATGGCGATGTAACAGAATTACAACCCTTAGGAACAGAAGGACAAGGAAGCAGTTTGTCGACCAAAGGGAATTATAGTCTTACTCAACTATCGATACCAATCGGTGTTGGTTTTAAATTTTCTTTAGGAAAAAAGGCTGCGTTTACAATTGAATATGGGTTGCGAAAAACCTTTACTGATTATCTAGATGATGTGGGAAGTGATTCTTATGTAGATCCAATTTTATTAGCTGCTGAGAATGGCCCTATAGCGGCTAGTTTATCAAACAGAAGTATAGATGGTTCTCGTTTTGGGAAGCGAGGTACTTCAAGTAATTCTGACTGGTATTCTTTCTTTGGTGCAATGTTGACATTCCGTTTAGGGAAGCCAAGTATTTGCTTCAATCATTAGCAAAAAAAAAGACCCACTTTCGTAGGTCTTAATTTCAATGAATTACATTTTAATGCTTGTGTCCGTCACCTTCTGTATGAATATGTGGTTCTGTGGTAGCTGCATCTTTAGGTGTTAAATTTACAATTTCAACATCAAACACTAAATCTGAATATGGAGGAATCGCTCCAGGACGTCCTGCAGCTCCGTATGCTTGAAAGTAAGGAATTATAAAAGTCGCTTTACCGCCTTTTCCAATCATTCCAAGGCCTTCTTCAAATCCTGGAATCATTTTTTGATCGATAAAAACAAAATCCATAGGTGCATTTCTATCGTATGAAGAATCAAATTGTTTACCATCTGCTCTAAATGTTCCTTTATAATGAACAGATAATTTCGTTCCTTGTGCTGGCTTAGGGTCAGTTCCAGGGTTATGAATAATATAAACTAAACCTGAAGCAGATGCTTTTGCTTCTGGAGATTTTACTTTTACTTCATTGTACATATAAGTTTTGTATTCTGCTTCAGACATTGCTGCAATTTTCTTAAATGCACTTGCTTTTTCATCATCTACAGCTTTGATCTTATCATATACTTCTTTAAATGCTTTTGAAGCATCCCATGCTTTAGCTTCTTTTCCAACACGAATAATTTTAACTGTTGTCATATCATCGCCTTGAGCAATAGCATTTACTACATCTTGGCCTACAATTACATGTCCAAATACAGTATGTTTTCCGTCTAACCATAGAGTTTCTTTGTGTGTAATGAAAAATTGACTACCATTTGTTGCGGGTCCAGAATTAGCCATTGACATAATTCCAGGTCCAATATGTTTTAGATCAGGATGTATTTCATCATAGAAACGGTGTTTTGGTCCACCACTACCTGTTCCATCTGGATCGCCACCTTGAATCATGAAATCTTTGATTACTCGGTGAAACTTTAATCCATTGTAAAAAGGTTTGGTGTATTTAATCGTATCCATAACAGTTAAATTTCCTTCTGCTAAACCAACAAAATTTGCCACTGTCATTGGTGCTTTTTGGTATTCCAAAACACAAATAATTACTCCTTTTGGAGTTGTAAATTCGACATAAATACCTGGCTCAGTTGGCGTTTGTGCATTTGCAGTGAAACTTTTTCCAGTAACAACTACTAGTAATAACATCATTAAAATTGTTTTCATCTTTCTTTATTTAATTATTAATTGTTTTCTATTTTCCTCGGGCTCTTTCCAATTTTTATACCAAACTTAATTTCTTTTATCTATTCCCCAAAGCATTTTATT
>VFKM01000007.1 GCA_009885545.1 Flavobacteriales bacterium | reverse complement strand
CCACGTATCATTTACACCATCATTATCAGGAGTAAAAGCTGTTGGAATAATCAAACGATCCAAAGCAATAACAGAAAGTGAAAACGTATCAGCACAACTTGGGTCGTATTGCCAAGCGATTAATTGGATGGAATACGTTCCAGAAATGTCACAATCAAAAGAAGAAAAAGTATTTCCCTGATCTACACCATTGAGCCACCAACTATAATCTGTTGCAAATTGTGAAGCATTACTCACAGAAACCGTTAGCGGAACAGTTCCAATTGTTGGGTCTAAGGAAAATTGAGCGATTGTAGGGTTGTTTACCAAGATTGTAATGAGTGTGTCATTTGTACAGCCAAAACCATCTTGTAACGTGAACAATTGATTTCCAGTATACAAATTAGAGAATGTTCCAGAAGGTTGATTGGTTCCACTATTCCATGAATAACTAATTGGTGTTGCCGTTCCTACTTGTGCGCTTAGAATTACTTGTCCCGAATTAGTACCACAGAGGCTTGGTATAGTTGTGATAGAACCAAATTGTGGCTCTTCACGAACGATAACTTTTACTGGACGCACCACTGAACAACTATCATTGTTCCAAATACGCACCGTATAAAACTGCGAACTATCTCCTGTGAAAATTGGGTTTGGGCAGTCTGAACAACTTAAATCTGTTGCTGGCGTCCACTCATAAGCAGGTGATGAGCCTATTGAAGTGCCGCCAGTGGCGTAGAGTTGGAGTGTTTCTCCTCTGCAAATTGAAGTGTCTTTACTTGTTGTAACACTAAATGTATCACATGTACTGGTGTAAGCTAAAAATAATTGATGAATAGGATTTGATTGATATCCTCCTGAAAAACCTTGTTGATAAGTGAAGCTTACATCAAAAGAAGTTGTTGAAGAAAGATATGATTCAATATTAGCTAAAACATCTGGGCCTGCCATTGTTGCGTTAGCATTGTCATTTCCTATGCCATAATTAGCATTATTCTCGTAATAAAATGATCCTTTAGATCCTGTGCAACTCCAATTTGTATTGTCTTCCTGACCTCCAATTAAGCCAATATCTTGTGTGTTTATTTTTACGTAGCTACCGTCTTGAAATGTATCACAAATGTCAGAAGCCATTAAAGTTAAGCCAACGTTATAATTTAAATCAATTGGATTAAGGTCAGTAATTGGATAATTTACAAAGTAGTAAGCATTTTTATTGTTATTGTATATTGCTAAAGATGTTTTAGGTAGTGTTGGATTTTCATAAATGATTAATAAATAATAATTTGCATATCCACCATTAATATATACGTTGGCGGATTGATTTTGCACTGGAATTAAATTGTATGAATTATCTGACGAATTTATAAAAGGTGTTACATCAGAAATCAGAGTACTGATTAGGTAATTTGAACCACTATAGGATTCCCAGTATTCGTTCATAAAATCATTCTGTGGATTAAGGTAAATAGGATTACCATTTAAGTATATTATTGCATTAGGCGGATGTTGATGAACGGAGGTAAAAAGAAATGCTTTTTTAATCGAGCTACCAGAATCTATATTAACATTTAAAATACCTACATCATTTGTGAAAGAACAATCGTAACCATCCCCTGTCACACCTCCGTTAAAAATATCTTGATAAATTAGTGTTTGGCTGTTCAGTGAACAAGTTAAAAACAAAAAATATATAATGTTAATAACTTTCATTGTGATTACTTGTCTTATGTTTTTTTTTTTATGACTTTCACCAAAACTAATTTTACTCCAATAGAATGGTTTAAATCGTTTTGTGAAAATAGGATAATTATTTAATAATACTTGTAACCCCCTTCAATACTTCCATCACCCCATCATTCAAATCAATAATAAAATAATAACTCCCAACTGGCAATGCCTTCCCTTCAAAAGTACCATCCCACGAATTAGAAGCGTATTTCCCTTCTTTTGTTTCATACAATAAAACTCCCCAACGATCAAAAATGTGAACCACATTCTTCGGGTAAATGGCATCAATATTTGGCAATTCCCACGTATCATTTACCCCATCATTATCAGGAGTAAAAGCTGTTGGAATAATCAAACGATCCAAAGCAATAACAGAAAGTGAAAACGTATCAGCGCAACTTGGGTCATATTGCCAAGCGATTAATTCTATTGTGTACGTTCCCGAAGTATCGCAGGTAAAAGAAGAAAACGTATTTCCTTGATCTACACCATTGAGCCACCAACTATAATCTGTTGCAAATTGTGAAGCATTACTCACAGAAACCGTGAGCGAAACAGTTCCATTTGTTGGGTCAGAGGAAAACTGAGCGATTGTGGGGTTATTATCCAAAACTGTTATGAGCGTGTCATTTGTACAATCAAAACCATCTTGCAAAGTAAATAATTGATTTCCAGTATACAAATTAGAGAATGTTCCAGAAGGTTGATTGGTTCCACCGTTCCATGAATAACTGATAGGTGTTGCTATTCCAACTTGTGAGCTGAGAATTACTTGTCCCGAATTAGTGCCACAGATGGTTGGAGTATAAGTGATAGAACCAAATTGTGGCTCTTTACGCACAATTACTTTTACTGGGCGCACCACTGAACAACTATCATTGTTCCAAATTCTAACTGTATAAAATTGAGAAGAATCTCCTGTGAAAATTGGATTAGGACAATCGGAACAACTCAAATTGGTTGCTGGTAGCCACTCGTAAGCGGGTGCTGAACCTGTCGAAGTACCTCCAGTAGCATAAAGTTGAAGTGGGGAGTTTGGGCAAATTGTAGTGTCGGGGATGGTGGTAACAGAGAAAGTGTCGCAGGTAGTAGAGTAGGTGAGGTAAAGTTGCCAAATAATATTTGATTTCTCTGCATTTGGATAACCCAATTGGTTCGGATTTTGATATTGAAATTCAATATTAATATTATCATTTTGGATGGTATAACTTTCAATATTTGCTATAGCATCAGTACCATCCATTGTGCCGTTAGCACTATCATCACTTAACCCAAAAAGTGATAAGTTTTGATAATAAAATGTTCCACTAACTCCTGCACAGGTCATTGAATTATTTTCGTCATTACCACCAATAATACCGATTGTTTGGCTATCAATATTAACGATTGCACCATCATTGATTGTGTCACAAATTGATGCACTATTAATGGCTAATCCCACATTATTTGCAAGATTCATTTGATTCAAATTGTTTATAGAATATGACATTATTTCTTGACAATTTTGTTGATTTAATAATATAACAGGATTAATAATGTTCAATAGAGGATTCTCGTAGGCAATGTAGACGTAATATTCAACATATCTTCCAATTAATTCATTTTGTTGAATTAAAGGAGGTGTAATAGCGATTTGTGTTTCAAATGGTGAGATAATCTCAGAGATATCAATTAAAATCGTTTTAAGAGAAAAATCAATATTTAAAGGATTATAATTAAAATCATTTCCAATTGAATTACTTGTGTCAATAACAATATTAATTCCATTTAATTGAATCATTTTTGTCTCAGGATGATTATAACATCCAATAAATAGAAAAGCTTTTTTTATAGTGCTACCTGGTTCAATGTAAATATCAATAATTCCATTTGAATTTGAATTCCATGTTGGATTATAACCTCCTCCTGTGACACCACCGTGAAAAACATCTTGGTAGATAACATTTTGAGAAAGGCAACCAAGAGTATTAAAAACAGACAAGAAAAATAAAGTTTTCAACATAAAGTAAAAATAGCAATTATTTACTTGCAACTCTGCTTTTTTTTTTAAAGACATTTAGCCCTAAACTAATTGCTATATGAAAAAACTATTTATTGGATTTGCGTTTATATTGATTTCTAATGTTTTGAATGCTCAAAATCCGAGTTGGATTTTGCCTCCGAATTTCATTAAATTTGACCCAATACTACCTCCTCAGACATCGCCCCTCCCAACTCCAACCTACATGTTTGGCGACCCAACATATCCTGTAAATGGGGATATTTATAAAGGGTATATAGGGCAATTGCCAACTAATGCTTCTAATATAATTTCAAATGCGCAGGGAGAAATTGAGTTTTTCATAGTTGATGAATTTGTTTATGACAAAGACGGAAATTACATAGATCATTTAAGAGATGAGGATGGTAATGAAGTAAAAGGAGCGTCAGAGATTGTTATCATTCCAAATCCTATAAATTGTCAACAATATTATATTGTCACGTCTATGATTGAATCAGGTATCTATAATAAAACACCCTATGTTTTTCTTTTGGATATGAGTATCTTAAATCCGAATGCATATAATACCAATAATTGTAGAAGTTATGGTGCCTTGGTTGAATTAGGTTCGGGTACTTATCCATGGGGTTTAGCAATAAAATCAATAGCCCCAGATTTTGATTGGTCAGATCCAAGTCCAGGTAAGAAAAGTAATGTTTTTATAGCAGCTTCAGATCTTACAACAAATAATGAAAGATTGGTGTTCGTTTCAAATGGTATTGGAATATACCGATTTAAAATTGGAGCTAGCGGATTTACGTATGAAAACACTGTTATACCTTTTCCAAGCCCTGTATTTAATCCGGAACGTTCAAGGTCTGAAATGGAATTGGTAAAGTTACAATCTGGGAATTATAGAATAGCCGTTCCTTATGTCACTTCTGGTATTCTTACAGGATCTGGTATAAATGGTTATAGTGTATGGCAACAATTATATACAGCTGAACTTAACCCCTATGGAAACTTAATTGCAGGTTCTATTAAACAATTCCCGCTCAATAGGGAAAATGTTAGTTCAATTGCATATTTTGCTGCATTCAAAGGAATTGAATTTTCAGATGATGGACAAATTTTGTATGTTACACATTCAACAAATAATATTGACACGAATCCATTTGAATATTATGATTTCAACAATCCTACTCCTGACTTGTTACCAATCACCGTTGCCGGTGGGGTTAACTTGCGTTATTCTACGTTGGAATTAGGAGCCAATAATGAACTTTATATGGCAAATGAAAATGGATTGTATAAAATGTCAACCAACGCATCCATTCCTTCAGGTAATCTTCAATCCGTTTCTAGTTTTGGGTATGCGCCCACACATGAAGGACCAATTGTAGATATCGATAAAAAAATGTATATGTTACAGGATCAAATTGATGGAATGGACTATTCTAACTATCAATTTATCAACCAACAATGTTGTATGGATAACCAACCATACGATCAACTTGTTTTTAGTGCTACGGCAAATGCTACTTGGTTTCCAAGCGGAAATCCTTTGAACGGTTCAAGTGGTGTTGATGTTTTTATTAGAGATGAATTGAGAATTCCTGCCGGAAGAACAGTTACAATTCAAGGAATGAATTTACATTTTGCTCCAGGAGCTAGATTGGTCATTGAGAATAATAGTACTCTTCTTGGTCAAGGCGGTAAATTAATACTAGATGGTACTACATTAACTGTTGATGACCGTTGCACTTCGGATGCAATGTGGTTAGGTGTAGAAGTTTGGGGAAACCAAACCTTAACACAAGGAAACTTCGGTTATTCTAATCAAGGAAGGCTCGAATTGAAAAACAATTCTATAATTGAACATGCTCGGATTGGAGCTTTGGCAAGTAAAAGGCAGTCTAGTAGTTTGGAAGTTTGTCCTGGTGTATTTGAAACGAATATTTTGCCTAATTCGTTTGATAACACAAGAAACGGTGGAATTATTATTTCTCGGAATTCATCCTTTTTGAACAACCAAATAGGCGTTTCCATTCCAAAGTATTATTCACCGACGAATGTAAATCACTTGGCGCAATTTAGAAATACGATTTTTGAGTGGACAGGGCTTTTAAAAGACCCATCTTTAACCATTCAACAACATGCCAAGTTAACAGAAAACAATGGCGTAAGCTTTTTAGGGTGTGATTTCTTCAATTCTTCACCAGATAGTTTTGATGAATTAAATGGACAGGGTATCGGTATTCAAGCGTCAAATGCAACTTTTTATGTTAACTCATATTGCACTGTGGTTACGCCGTATGGTACGCCTTGTCCTTCTTCAGATAGAAGTGTCTTCAAGAATCTTTCACTTGGTATTTTGGCTTTCTATTTTATTACTCCGAAGGCATTTTATTGTGAAAACAGTACGTTCACAGATTGCCGTTATGGAATTTACACCAACAATTCGAATCTAATTAAAGTTGTTAAAAATAATTTTGAAGTTCGTGAGAACAGCTATCAAACGGCAGGTTTAATAATTTTCAATTCGACTGGCTACAAAGTGGAATCAAACAACTTGTATGAATTCGATGATGTTGATACTGATTATGGAATGGGAAATAGCTATGGGATTGTTGTTAATAATTCAGGACCATTACATAATGAAATTTATAGAAACCGATTTAGAAATTTAAAAATTGGTGGGCAGACAGAGAAACAAAACGCCCTTCAAAATGGCATGCAAGTGCCAAATGATGTAAACTATTATACCATGAGTGGTTTGATTTGGCAATGTAATCACTTTGATTTTATCTACGAAACAGATTTAAACCTTGTTAGTGGGTCGATAGATTGGTTTCAAGGGAATTCTGTGTTTGATGTAGGGACACCCACTTTATTAGCTAAACGACATGCTGCTAACAATCGTTTTTCTTTGGGGTATGAAGATCCTCTTGGTGCTGGTTTTGTTCCCGCACATGATTTGAAGTCGAGTGATGATTCACAACAATATCAGTACACATGGATTGTTGGTGGAAACATGTATCCCGATAATATTTCAACAAATCTCCTCATTCAACGAGATGAAATAGATTTTTTCCCAACAATTACTGATACTACAGGTGCGTGTCCGAGTAAATTAATTGGAAAAACGAAAGTTCAATTAAAGAGTGAGCGTGCGGATATCAAAGAACAAATTGAACTTTTACGTGCATATCTTGATAAGGGAGATAAAGAAGGATTATTATCCTATATCGCTACATGGAACGATAGAAATGCTGTGAAAAATGAATTGCTTTCAGCTTCACCATATTTGTCAGATGAAGTATTGTTGGCATACATCAACAGTAATCCACCGTCAGCCATGTTAAAAGATGTAATGATTTCCAACTCTCCATTATCAGTTGAGGTGAAGAATTTATTGGCAACCAAAAATTTACCAATCGGTACTAAAAATCAAATTAATGCAGCGCAAACTGGAACTTCGAAACGTCTTGTTCTTTTCTCTGAAATCAACTATTTAGAAGGTGTTTTCAGTGATTCATATTATGATTTATTAAGACAAGATCTTTTTGATACAATTAATGTGAACGCAGTTGATTCGCTGATTCTCACCCTTCAAGAAGAAGGTACACTTGATTCCAAAAAGATGCTTTTGGAAACCTATATTTTAAAAGGTGACAATGCGCAAGCTGATGCAATTCGCTCAGAACTCGTGTCATTAAACACTCCAACTGATTTAATTGAATTAACCGATGTAATCAAAGTAATTAGACCACTCCAAGCTACATCTTGGGCTTTTGATAATAATCCAGCAATGAAAACTCAAGTTGAAAACATTCGTGATAATTCTGTGCATCCTGATTTAGCTCTGAAAGCGAAGATTTTGTTGGAAACAAACGAAAATCTTGAAAATGTTCCTGACTTTTTAGTTGGAGTAAGTAATCGAAGCATGCAACAACCTAATCAAGTGAATAATTCAATTGAAACAGATGTGCCTCTTTTTGTATCAATCTACCCAAACCCTTCCACAGGAATAGTTAATTTCGATTATCCTGAATTAGGTGAAGGAATTTTATCAATTCAATTACTTGATTTAAATGGTAAAGAAGTATATTCTCAGCGCTCTGTTTCCGAATCAAATGGTGAAAGAGTTGATTTAAGTCACATTAAAAAAGGACTTTATCTTGTAAGAGTTTGTATCGATAGTGAATACATTGAAACACAGAAATTGTTCTTGAAGTAAATGTAATTTTTGAATTTGTAGGGACGCGAATAATCGCATCCCTACAAATTATCGCGTCAATTCGATTCTTTTACAAGAAAACATTAGTGTGGTTGATTGAAACGCTATGCGGGGTATTATACCGAGATCGTTTTACAAATGAAATGTAATGCTGACAACTTTCCCTTCAACGTTTTATGAATGAAATGTGTCGCAGGATGTTTTACCTGGAGGATTTTGTAAATGAAATGTAATGCTGACAACTTTTTCTTCAACATTTTATGAATGAAATGTGTCGCAGGATGATATACCTGGAGTGTTTCATAATTGAAAAGTGTTTCCGACAACTTTCCCTTCAACATTTTATAAATGAAATGTGTTGAAGGATGTTTTACCTAGATGATTTTGTAATTTAAATGTGTTACAGACAACTTTCCCTTCAACGTTTTATAAATGAAATGTTAGACGGGATGTTTTTCCTTCAACATTTTATAAATGAAATGATTTGCAATATGTTTTACTATAGAGTTTTGTAATTTAAACTGTGTTAACAAACTGTCTATTTAAAATGTAAAATATTATTGAGTAAGTGCTATTATACCACAAAACTAATTTAGACCCACTTTATGGGT
>VFKM01000019.1 GCA_009885545.1 Flavobacteriales bacterium | reverse complement strand
TCTTTAGGGAAATTAGGTACGTCGCGTATCGTATTTATTAGTCGTTGTTCTAAAGTCATATTACAAAGATAGGTATGGTTTTATCTTTTCAAAGAATTCCTCATCAATTAATACAGATTCTTTAATTTCTTCTATTCTTTTGAATCCAGATTTTTGTGTTCTCATTTTCACAATGGAATTCACAATGTTCCAATTGAAGTATGGATGTTGTTTAAATTCCTCTGCACTAACACTATTCAAATGGACTTGTCTTATTACATTTACATTAATAATTATAAATTTTTCGATTTCATTATATTTTTCCAAATCCATTTTCCAAACTTCCAATAACTGTTCTTTTTTAACAAACCCTCCCAAACGATCACGATATTTTAAGATATTCTTCGCGTAAAAAGATCCGACACCAGGAATTGATTCCAGTTTTTCTTGATTGGCCATATTAACATCAATGAGTATTATCGGCTTATTTTCTGTATGAAAATTTTGATTTTTCTCAATTGACTTTTTAGCATAAAAAGTAGAATCTTTAATTAGTTCAAATAATTGAGGCGGAATAACAAATATCTTTTTTAACTGCTCATTGGAATATATTCCACGATTAGTGAATTTCAAAACAATAGCTGCCTGTTTTTTACTCAATCCTAAATACATCCATTGCTTTTCTGAATATGAGTTTGGATCAAACTTATTGGGTGGAATAGAAAACTTCTTTTTTGTGTACTTTCTCTTCGGATAATCTTGATGAAAAGTTCTTTTACTTTGATTATCCTTCACTTCTTGAATATCTGAGGAAGTAATTACAAATTTTTCCTTTTCAGAAAAAAAATGTAAAAAACGAGGAATAAAAACAACAATTAAGGCAATTACAATAAATATTAAAATACCATTTTTACTTCTCTTAGAAATATATAATGGGTTATTCTCCTTCATTTTTGTTAAAGAAATAATAAACTGGAATACCAATTAATACTATCAATAATCCTAACCCAGTATTACGAGTGTCATATATTAACAGATCAATGCAAATGGCACTTGTTACCAATATATAGATAATTGGTATGACTGGATAACCAAATGCTTTATAAGGCCTTTCAGTATCAGGTTCTTTTTTTCGAAGAATAAAAATTCCAGCTATTGTTAAAATGTAAAATAAAAGGGAAGCAAAGGTTGAATAAACTAATAAATCACTGTATTTACCAGATAAGCAAAGTAAACTCGCCCAAACACATTGTATCCATAGTGCAATACCTGGAACTTGAAAACTATTTAATTTTTCTGCTTTTTTGAAAAACAATCCATCTCTTGACATTGCATAAAACAATCTCGATCCAGCTAAAATCAATCCGTTGTTACAACCAAAAGTTGAAATCATTATCAAAACAGCCATTAAGCTAACTCCTAATCCACCAAAAATTACAGATGCCGCTCCTGCTCCAACTCGATCATTACTGGCAAACATGATTCCTTGTCCCATAGCATCATTTGCTTCTGGACTTCCATTAATTGGGAGCAAGGCCAGATAAGCTAAATTGGCTAAAATATAGATTATGGTAACAATCAATGTTCCCAAGAATAAACTTCTGGGAATATTTTTCTTAGGATCTTTAATTTCCGCAGCTATGAAGGTTACGTTATTCCAAGCATCAGAGGAAAACAATGAATTGATAATTGTGGCACCCATTGCGCCTGCTAAAGCAAAACCTGCTAAAGGAGCAACTGTTATTATCCCAGAATCGGATATTGTCGTTTTAGTTGCGCTCCACATGTCTGCAAAATTATGACTTAGTGTATCTGTTTTTAATCCTATTGCTAATCCCAAAACAATCAATGCAAATAATGCAAATAACTTCGCAGAAGTAAAAATCAGTTGAATAATTTTACCATTTTGAATTCCTTTAGTATTAATAAATGTCAAAAAAATTATGCTTACAATTGCTAAAATTTGACCATAATTTATTTGAAAAGATTTTCCAATTGTAAGAATTATATTATTTAATTCGGGAAAAAAAACTGCTGTATATTTAGCAAAAGCAACCGCGACAGCTGCTATTACACCGGTTTGAATCACAGTGAAAACAGTCCACCCATATAAAAAAGACATCATTCGTCCGTATGCTCTTTGAATATAAACATATTGACCTCCAGCATTCGGCATCATTCCAGCTAATTCGCCATAACTAAGTGCTGCAAATACCGTTATCAGTCCAGTTACCAGCCACAAAACCATCATCCACCCTGCTGAACCAATGTCTCTCATCATTGGTGTAGTGACAATAAATATCCCAGAACCAATCATTGATCCAGCTACGATGCTTGTTGCATCCAGCAAGCCAAGAGTTCGTTTTAAATTATTTTCCATATTACAACAAAGTCCTGCAATTGCAGGACTTAATTTTTATTCTTGCTCTTCTGAAGCATTAAGTGTAGAATCATGACCTTTTAGTGACTGTTCGAATTCCCATTCGTTTAGTTTACTATTTCTTCGTGAGTATGTAAAGTAAACGATAACACCTAAGGCCGACCAACAAAGGAATGCAACCCATGTTTCCGGGCGAACATAGCACATTAAGAATACGTTGAAACCTACACCTAGAAAAGATACAACAGGTAAAAAAGGAACTTTAAATGGACGTTCCAAATCTGGTTGTTTATATCTCAACACCAATACAGCTCCAGAGATCATAGCGAACGCTAATAAAGTTCCCATACTACACATTTCAGAAACTTTATCAATAGGAGTTAAGGAAGCTACAATTGAAATAACCAATCCTACAATTACAGTACTTCTGAATGGTGTCTTGAATTTCGGATGGACTTTCCCGAAAATCTTATATGGCAATAATCCATCCTTTGCCATTCCTAAGAAAATTCTTGTTTGCCCTAACATCATAACTAACATAACCGACATCAATCCAGCAACCGCTGCGATAGTTATCAAAGTAGTTGCCCATGGCATTCCTACACCTTCAAAGGCTGAAGCTACAGGAGCTTTCATATCTAATTCACCATAAGGAACCATCCCTGTAAGGACCAAGGATACAAGAATATATAGAACTGTACAAATCACTAGAGAGGCAATAATAGCAAATGGTACATCCTTCTTTGGATTAATTGCTTCACCTGCCTGTGTTGACACAGCATCAAAACCAATGTATGCGAAAAACACAATCGTCGCAGCGGTTATAACACCACTCCATCCAAATTGCGTAGATCCATCAGGGTTAACAATTTGATCTGGAATAAAAGGTGTCCAGTTGTTTGTGTCGATAAAAAAGAATCCAACAATAATTACAAATAATACCACTGCAACTTTCAAAATTACAATCAAATTGTTTGTTTTTGCAGCTTCTTTTATGCCACGAACCAATATAGATGTTACCACCCAAGTAATCAAGAACGCAGGTAAATTGAATGCGATTGAGGGTTGACTCATCAATTGACTCACAACTTCAGTGTTGCCTGCTTTTTCAGCAGCTTCAATAGCTAAACGGGTTTTTTCTGCTGCTGTAATAGGATCGTTCATTAACCAAATGGGGGGATGTATTCCCATCTGATGAAGTAATTTCTCAAAATAGCCACTCCAAGCAACTGCTACTGTTGTAGCTCCCATCATGTATTCGAGAATAAGATTCCAACCGATTAACCAAGCAAAAAGTTCACCTACTGTTCCATAAGAATATGCATAAGCTGATCCTTCAACAGGTAAAACAGCGGAGAATTCAGCATAACACAATGATGCAAATAAACAACCTACACCTGCTATAACAAAAGCTAGTGCCAAAGCTGGACCTGCATGATCGTGAGCAGCTATTCCTGTGAGGGTAAAAATTCCACCACCGATAATTGCTCCTATACCTAAGGAAGTTAAACCCCAGCGAGTAAGTACACGCTTAAGTTCATTTTTTTTCATATCTGCTTCAAATGCTGAAATCGGCTTTTTACGCCAAGGACTACCTGCCATCTTACTTATTATTTAAATGAACGACGAATATACTATTTTTTATTTTAAATCAAATCAAGCGTTTCTTCCAAAGTTTTCGGAGCATAAGCAAGTACTCTTTTAGCTTTTGATAGATTGAACCCTGTTTTCGGTGGCCTTTTTGCGGGTTGATTTAAATCTTTGCTATTTGAACGGCTTAAATTTTCCGTAGAAGACGAAAAATGATTCGCAATGCGACTTACAATTTCAAAAATCGACATAGTTTCTGGTCCAGAAATATGGTAAATTCCTTTTTCATTGTGTTTGCAAATTTCTAAACAGGCCCATGCCAAATCCGATGCCCAAGTTGGAGCGCGAAATTGATCGTCAATAATTGAAAGTTTATCGCCCTTAGCTAAAGCATCTTTTGCCCAATAAATAATATTTGACCTTGATAAATTATTTCCAGTTCCATACACAATTATTGTTCGAACGATTGACCAATTATCAGATTCGTCCTTTAAAAGAATTCGTTCAGCATTCACTTTAGATTTTCCATAGATACTCAATGGATTAACTTCATCCTCTTCTGAATAGTTGCCTTTTTCTCCGTCAAATACAAAATCCGTTGACAATAATTGAAAATGAGCTTCATATAATTTTGCAGCATTAAAAAGATATTCAACTGCTTGGGTATTTATCAAATTACATTCTTCTTCATGTTGTTCACAAAAATCAACATTTGTTATTGCTGCTGTATGAATAACATGTGTAGGTTTAAATAAATTAAAGATTGATTTTATTTCAGATTGAATAGTAATATCCAATGATTGATAATTAACATTTGGACAATCTTGATTTCTATTTTCCCCAAGTGATGTCGCTAAAAATTCAATTTTATTTTTCAAACAAAGTGAAACAATTTTTTGTCCAAGAAGTCCGTTTGACCCTGTTACTAATACTCGCATTTAATTCTGATTTATTCCGAAAATTGTGTTTAGTTTTTGAATTTGCTCTGCAGAACCCAAAACAAATAATTGTGACATAGGAACTACTTCAATTCCAAAATCAGGATTGATGATATATTCACCATTTGGCGTTTTAAATCCGACAATAGTTACACCTGTCAATCTTTTGGCTTCCAATTGTCCAATCGTTTTATTTTGAAATTCAACTGGTAATTCATTGAACGATATTGCTTCAATATTGATCCCGCCGTTATGGCCTTGAACTTTAATTGCATCCATAAATTCAATAACATCAGGGTTGCTTATTAATGCAGCCATATGAGACCCTCCAATAGAATCGGGCATAATAACATGATTTGCTCCTGCCATTTTTAATTTGGAAACAGCAGTAGGCTCCGTTGCACGTGCAACAATTACCATTTTCTTTGCTATCTCTCTAGCGGAGAGGACAACATAAATATTATCTGCATCTTTTGGTAAACACGATATAATTGCTTTGGCTCGATTAATATTTGCAGCTTCTAAAACCCCTTGATTGGTTGAATCTCCTTTAATAAATAAAATCCCCTCTTTTACCTCGTCTTCAATTGTTTTCTCGTCGTTTTCTACGATTACAAATGGTATCCCAAACTGCAGTAAATCCCGAGCAACTTGTTTCCCAACTCTGCCAAATCCACAAATTATTACATGATTTTCCATTGTTTTCATTTTTTTCATGATTTTAAAATCCCGAAGGTTTATTCTATACTCCCCGCCTACTATATAACTTGTTAAAGATGAAATTGTGAATGCAAATATTCCAAAACAGGAAATAAGTAAAAAAGCTGTAAACATTCTCCCTTCAACGCTTAACTCATGAACTTCTCCAAATCCAACAGTTGACATGGTTATTATTGTCATATAAAAAGAATCGAAAAAATTCCACTTTTCAATTACAATATACCCCACAGTTCCAATCCCAATAATCAAACATATGAGAATTAGAAAAAAGTAAATCTTCTTGAAAAATTTATAGTTAAACATCATCTTAAAGTTCCCAAATTGTTTTTTTACGTTTTCTCTGTAATTTAAAATAATGTTTGTGTTCCAATATCCAAGCCATCGCCAAATATGGTATTAAAGGGGAACCAACTGTAAGAAATGAAACGTAAATAAACCAAAGTCGTACTTTGGAAATATTAATCCCAAGTTTTCTTGCCCACCAAGCACAAACCCCGAAAGATCTCATTTCAAAGAAAAAAACTATTTTTTGAATTGTTCTCATTTATTTAAAAGTTGTATTCCAATCTCACAAGATAAACATTTTTTTTTTGAACACAATTCGTTCACTATCTCCAACATTGATTGAGATTCAGCAGCATTATTTAATTTGACTCCGTTTATTTCCCAATTTGTCAATAACGCATTATTTTCTGCAGGAATTAGACGCAATAATTCAATCGATTTCTCAATTAGAATTTCGTTTTCTGTTTTCTGTCCATACCAATAAATAAATGGGACAAAACAATTAATGACCAATTGGTATTTGAAAGAAAGAGACATTTGATGAAATCTACTCAACAAAAATGGTTCACCTTCTTTAATCGTCAATAATTTAAAAATATAGCGTAGTAATTCTTCCTTATTTAAGTACACAAAACTAACTTCAAAATCGAATTGTTCAATGATCCTAGCAAACTGCTCAATTCTAATTCTAGGAGAATTTCCAGGTCGTGTCCCTCCAAACTTCCATGAGTGCCTTGAAACTATTCCATTAACAACTTGCTTTTCTTGTTGAAGAATTCTTCTATAAACCATCAAATCTGAAATGGTTTCAGGTTGTACTAAACCACTTGAAATCAAGATCAAATCTATTTGTTTTTTTTCACTTGATTTCTTTAAGATATGCAACGGTAAGCGCTGCGTTAATTCCTCAAAAGGAAGTTGATTTATTTTGGCACCCATCGCTCTTGCAAACAAGAAGTATAGGATTTGTTTTGGGTCATTTGATCCAGTATGTTCTATAAGTCTACTTGTTTTTCGATTTAAACGATCAATCAAGGCTCTTTCTTGTTGAGAAATAATGTGTATTGAGGGAATTGATTTAAGTTGTGTTCCACAAAGTATCGTTTTCTTACTTTTTAGAAGTGATTCAAATTTTTGATAATGTTCTTGTTGAATAAATTGTTTCAATTCCAATGTTGGCAAATTCTCACCATTCACTGTTACATCTCCATTGAACTCATAAACAACATGTAAAACGACATTCTCATATGCAGCATCCTTTTGGTGATTATGCACATACCAATCTTTAGATTTAACGTGTAATTCAACATTGCCAGCCCATACTATTCCGTCTATTTCGATTTTTGTATTTAAAAAATCAGGTCCACTTTCATAGCTATTGTAATCACCATTACTTACAACCTTAAAGAATCTTCCATCAACCAATTTCATTTTATGAAAAGGGAGTAATTTGTATTTCCAAAGATAATGAAGGTACTTTTCTTGCATTAATTAATTTTTGCCTTCTTGAAGATACAAAAAAAGCGCTGACAAATATCAGCGCTTTTCAATTTTATAATTTAATAAAAAAATTAAGGGTATTTTACGAATATCAAGAATTCAGGATTTGCAACTGGTGCCGTTGCTGGATCAAAGTCCATTTTAATAACCTTACCTTCAGTACGACGA
This sequence comes from Flavobacteriales bacterium, assembly GCA_009885545.1. Classification (GTDB taxonomy): domain Bacteria; phylum Bacteroidota; class Bacteroidia; order Flavobacteriales_D; family Crocinitomicaceae; genus M0103. The sequence continues at coordinate 10,496 of VFKM01000019.1, read as the reverse complement.
TTTAACTGGTGCAATTGATCAAACAATTTCTTGTCTGTCTTTTTAAATTGATTAATATATACTTCATTCAATAATATGGTTTCTACCCCATTCATATCCTGTGGTTGAGATGGAAGATATTCCAAACCTCTTTTCCAAATTGTTCTAGGCTCAATTTCGCCTTTACCCACAGGTACAATTCTACGAGGATCAACTCCTTTTTGCTCTACTAAATATTTGTAACAAGCCTTAGCACGATTTTCTGAAAGTTTTTGATTTCTTTCATTACTTCCTCGAGCATCCGTATGAGAACTTAACTCAAGTACCATTTCAGGATATTCCTGTAATAAATTGTAAACGAACAAAAGTGAGTCAGGAGAATTGATTGTTGAATCAATTAACAAATCCCATTTATCCAATGGATAACGTACTTCAGGAAGACGAATTGGCTTCTTAGGTAATAATGCCATATCGATAATGAAATTTTGATCATAATTTAATCCTTCAGTTGTAAATTGGGCTCCTTTCTTATCTGGATGATATCCATCTTTTGAAATATTAATAGCGTATGATGCTGCCTCATTCACATAACGAGAACCATCAGGTTTTTTATCCCAAAAGATAGAACCGTCTTTTCTTGTGAAACCTTCCCAAGTAGAGTTGTCAGATCCTTTTACTACTACTCGAACATCAGCGATTTTAATTGATTTATCTCCTAGTTCACTTACAATTACTTTTAAGTCAAAAATGTTAGGCGGTATTTCATAACTGTAAATATCTGGATTGAATTTTCCGTCTGGATCTTTTCTTTCAGATGTAAAATATCCTTTTCGATCAGTATACTCGTACAATGCATAATCATTGTTTTCTGAATTAATTGGGAAGCCAAGATTCTTCGCATTCTCCCATTTCAATTCTTCTCCAACTTTACCTGCTCTGTAGATGTCCAAGCCACCTAAACCAGGCATTCCATCAGTTGCGAAATACAAACTTCCATCTTTACCAAAAGTTGGGAATAATTCATTACCTGCAGTATTCACTTCTGGCCCCAAATTTTTAGGAGCAGTCCATGTGTCTGATTTCCTATCGAAAGTTGTATACCACAAGTCACGGCCACCATATCCTCCAGCCATATCAGAAGCAAAAATCAAATATTTACCATCGTCAGTGACACATGGGTGGCCAACAGAAACAGAATCTGCAGTTTTTAAATTCATTTTCACAGCTGGACCCCATTCATCTTTTCCTTTCAATTCAGACATCCAAATATCACATCCTAAATTTTGTTTTTTCATGTTTGGGCAACGCGTAAAGAACATTGTCTTACCTCTTCCATCAAACGTTACCGAACCTTCATGAGCTTCAGTATTTATATTACCAGTAACATCAGCTAATTTAGGCTCTCCCCAATTGCCTTTTTTATCATATTCAGTCACCCAAATATCCATGTAGTTCTCACAAGAGATTGCATCGGTTGCATTCCCAGTGCTTCCTGCACGTGTCGATGCAAAGTATAATTTAGATTCCTTTCTGTCGGCAAACATTGGGGACATATCCATTTCAGCTTTGTTTATAACTGCTTGGTTTTCTATTTTGTGACGCGTTCTATTCGCTACAAAACTTTTATTATCTCTACAAGATTTAATTCCAATTTCACCTCTTGTATCTGCAGGAACTAATTTTTTGTATTCTTCATATTGAATCATTGCCTTATCGAAACTACCCATCATTCTCAACATTTCACCGTTGTAATAATGAACTTCAGGAACAACTTGTTGATAATCTAATAATAATGCACGGTCATACCATTCATTAGCTTCTCTAAAGCGATCAGTAAAACGATAACACTCAGCCGTTTTAAAAGCCATATCTGCTTTTATTTTTTTAGCTTGATTTCCTTTTCTTGTCAACTTCGTATATGCCAAACTGCATTTGTCTGCTCCTTCACAATATTTCTCACTAATAAAAAATGTTTCTGCTTCAAGAACGTATTTATTTTGAGCAAAAGAAAGCCATGATAAGCTTATAAAAACAAGAGATAATACTAATTTGTAATTCATAAATAACTTTTTTCAATTAGAATTTAAACCAGATGAAAAAAATTATGTAATAAATTCAATCATAAAACTAATGATTCAAAAGATCTATTTTTTTCAACGAAATGTAAAAATAAAAAAAGTTCTTGAATAATGGAGTAAAAAAGAGATAAGATACTTGAAATCTTAACACCGAAAATATTAAACGATTAAAATATCACAACTCAATCCATCTCTGGAAGCGTATATGTTCTCCATTTCTGCAGAATTGCTTCAAAACCAGGAGATAATTGCGAATCAAATCGCAAGTATTGCCCAGAAACCGGATGCTCAAATCCCAGTGTTTTAGCATGTAATGCTTGACCGTCAAGTAATGCGAAGCAATTTTCTATGAATTTTTTATACTTAGCTGAAGGAGTGCCTCTTACGATTGAATCACCACCATATTCATTATCATTAAAAAGTGGATGACCTAGGTGTTTCATATGAGCCCGAATCTGGTGTGTTCTACCTGTTTCTAATTTGCATTCAATTAAGGTAACCAATCCAAATTGTTCTAGAACTTTATAGTGAGTAACTGAATGTTTACCGTGATCTCCATCTGGAAATACAGTCATCACTTTCCTGTTTTTCAATGATCGACCAATATTACCTATTACCGTACCATCTTCTTTGACGTCACCCCATACTAAAGCATGATAGCGGCGTTCAGTAGTTCTGTCATAAAACTGTTTAGCTAATTTTGTTAATGCTAATTCAGTTTTGGCTACAACCATTAAACCAGTAGTGTTTTTGTCCAATCGATGAACTAATCCTGGGCGGCCGAAATAATCTTGAATGCGGTAAGGTAGATTGTCAAAATGAAATACGAGTGCATTTACTAAAGTTCCAGTATAGTTTCCATAGCCTGGATGAACAACCATATTTGAAGGTTTATGCACAACCACTAAAGTATCGTCTTCATATTCAATCGTAATCGGAATATCTTGAGGAATTAGCTCAATTTCTCTTACAGGATAAGGCAAGACAATAGATACCTCATCGTGTGGTTTAATTTTGTAATTCTGTTTTACCTTTTCACCATTTACGAGCACAGTGCCATTCTTGGCAGCATTTTGTATTTTATTTCTCGAAGTATTTGGTAATCGATCTAAAAGAAATTTATCAATTCTAATGATTTCTTGACCTGGATCTGAGATTATTTTATAATGTTCAAAGAGTTCTTCTTCATCATTTTCTACCTCTTCAATTTCTTCATTCATTAGTACTTGATAATTTTATAAACGTTATCAATTCCTTTTAATTTGAAAAAATAAACTCCTGAAGGGAAAGTCAACAACGAAACTTTTGATTCTTGAGTAGCATGTAATAGAGCACCTTGAATAGAATAAACCTCAACACCTTCGTACAATCTGTTTTCAATTGTAATGGTTACTTCATCTGATGTTGGATTCGGGTACAACTTAACAATAGGTTCATCATTTGTTTCCTCAACTGACAATTCAATATCCATACTTGTTGAATAAACTGGTCTGATCATTACGGACCCAGGTTGCGTCGATTGAATCCAAGAAACACCACTGTTTACACTATAATACGTATTCGTTGAATTATCCAAATTTCTATCTAAACCAACATTTAGACGAGTTGCATCAAATTGTCTCCATCCAACAAAATAGCTTAATCCAACAGGAACCTTTAATGTGTCTTTAAAATAGTAAGTTATAAATTGATTTCTATTTGACCCGTATTCTGGTTGACGAGGGAAGAAAACATCATCTTCATACAAAACTGAATCAGGCTGCCCAGCATTGTCACTCCAGACTGTCAATAAAAATAGTTTGTTTGATACATCAACGACTGAAGGAACAAAATGAATATTCATACCAATAATAGAATCGGCTTCATATGCATTGTATTTTATTGCTAATAGCGATTGAACACCTGTTGGACCGTAAGCCGCTTCTGCACTTCCGTCATCATAACTATAATAATTCACAAAATTTTGAACTCCCGTAGTTGAATCATTTACAGTATAATCATTTGCAGAGGTTGTAGGCGTTGTAGCCGTTGCTAATATATCGAAGGATTGGTAATTCCCAGTTTTTGCAATATCATAAACATACCCTCCTGAAAAATCGTGGAATGATTCATTTGTGAAACCGGGTTGGTAATTAAACGGTGCCCCACCTCCTGCTAATAGTTGTCCATTCAAAACGAAAGAGCCTTCTGGCGATCCACCATAAGAAATCTCAACAAGTCCATCTTCATTATTCGCCTGGATTACAGCCCCATTATGCATGGAGATTACAACAGCATCATTCATTTTGCCAGCAGAATTATTTTTAAAATGATCCCAAGGAACTGATGTGTAAGTTTTCAATAAACTTCCAATTGGATAAACAAAAGCTAAATCTTTAACAACAGTATCCTGATATCCCGACAAAGCACGTAAATGAACATAATCAATATTAAATATGTCAAGCATCCCTGAAAGTGCCCCGTAATTTTTGAATCTAAATTGAAAACCTTTCTCAAAATAAATAGGGTCATTAATTCGAATGTGTCCAACTTGAAAATCACTTACCGCTTGTCCAGATGCACTCCATACCCAATTCCACTGGTCCAAGTCTTTTGCATAAAATTCTAAAACCAAAGAGTCGGTAGATTCAGGCACATCTCCAAAACCTTCTGCTTGATATAAAAAACTAAAATAAACAGAATCAGCAGCATCGAATGGCGACATATCCAACGGTTTTGATGTTAAGAAATCCGCATAGTTGGTAACTGTCGTCCCAATGGCATAAGGATAACCTGTTTCATCTAAACCATCAAAAGATACTACACCAAGAGAATTTGGTTCAAAAGCAAATCGGTAATTATGGTATGCTTGCTTATCTAACCAATAATTGTTTGAATTATTCAAATTGGCAAAAAACTGTGTAGCTGAATCTTGAAAAAATTCAGGATTTGGAATCCAAACGGTATCAGAAACATCCGGTGCTCCAACTGTATCGTAAATATAATAAGGCGGATACAAATCCTGAGTAGCATAATTAACAGGATAGATTGCAAGGCTACCTACCTTATATTGAGTAGGACTAAAATTCACATCAATATATGTCGACGTTGCCAAATCGAATGTTCTTCTAAAAGTAGGTATTCCAGAGAAATAAAGATTATTTGGAATTTGAATTGAGGTAATGTTGTCAAGAATTCTATATTTCTTATCACTTGTCACTCCTAAATCTGAATAATCGGCATCGTAAACTTCGAAATGATTCTTAGAAAATTCATCAAAAAAGGGTAAACTGAGTGTGTCTGATTTATATATAAACGTACTATCAAAAGTTCCAGGATTAGCCTTTTCTGTATTTTCCTTTTTCTTTGTTTTTCCATATAAATCTGGATTCCCAGTTAATGGCCCAACCTCTTCACCTTGAGCGAAAAAAGCAATAGGACAACAAATCAAAAACAATGCAAGTAATATTCCTTTCATTCAATCTTTATTTAATAGAATTATGGACGTTGACCATCACCCGAAAAGTTCTTTGTTGCATATACGGTAATCGTAGAGCCTGCTGGAATTTGTATTCCTTCAATATACTCTGGAGATTGAGATTCAATTCTAGATGCTAAAGAATCTTCATACGTTAAACAACCTTCACAAACAGGCAAAAAGCCAAATGATCCTAAGGTAGCTAAACGATCTTTTGCTTCGAATATTGTTAAACCATACAAATTTGGGATATCAACAGGTTCTCCTTGTCCATTTTTACCAACGACTAACACAATCGTAGAACCAATAGGAATTCTAGCACCTTCTTTTACAGGTCTACCTTTATAACGTTGTTCGAGCACTGCTCCATTCGCCTCATTTGTTTCTTTGAATTGAACAATAATTTTCAATCCTCTATTTTCCAATATACTTTCAGCAAATCGTTGCGATTTGTCAACTAAACTTGGCATTTCAACAAGTCTCGATTTTTTTGAAACACGAAAACGAATTATTCTACTTTCCTTAACATATACTTGAGAAAACATTGTTGGATCTGGATCTTGGTCCAATATTGTTCCTGATGGTTTTGAAGGATCATAAATTGAATCTAGCACTTCATATTGCAAACCCAATTCTTCTAAAGTTCCTTTGACATCATTTACATTTTTACCAATCATATTGGGCACTGAAATTCTTTGTCCATGGTTGGTGTAAGAATCCAAATAAAATACGGTAATGCTTACTATAATAAAATAAGCAAGAAGCATTAATCCAAAATGTTTCAGAAAATGCTTGCTCCAAATAAATGTTTTGAGTTTTTTTAAAAATTCCATAAGGTGAAATCAATCCGGCAAATATAAGCAATATGCAGTAAAAAAAATAATCCTAAAAAAACTAAATCATTTTAGAAATTTGGAGACAAAGCATGTGATTTATAGAAGTCTTCTATAAATTTATAAGCTTCGTCTGCAGTGTCTACCAATTTGAATAATTCCAAATCTATTGCTGAAATATTTTGTTCCATATGCAACATAGATTCTTTGATCCAAACAAGTAGTCCTTGCCAATATTCGACACCAATTAAAACTACTGGTCTGTTGTTTATTTTTTTTGTCTGAATCAATGTTAATGATTCAAATAATTCATCTAACGTTCCAAAACCACCGGGCAAAATAACAAAGGCCTGAGCATATTTCACAAAAATCACTTTTCGAACAAAGAAATAATCAAACTCTAAGTTGTGTTCTTGATCAATATATGGGTTATGATTTTGTTCAAAAGGTAAATCGATATTTAGACCTACTGATTTACCAAAACCTAATTGAGCTCCTTTGTTCGCAGCTTCCATTATACCAGGTCCACCACCAGTAATAACACCATAACCTGCTTCTGCAAATTTCTTGGCAATCTCTACACCAATTTGATAATATTTATTATCTGGTTTTGTACGTGCCGAACCAAAAATAGAAATACATGGACCAATCTTCGCCATTCTGTCATAACCTTCAACAAATTCAGACATTATTTTAAATATCGCCCAACTATCATTGACTCTGATATCATTCCAATCCTTTCTAATTTTATTCATTTTTTTGTTTTTTAAATGAAACTTAGTTTTTCAAAAATGAAAAATCAGATTCATTTTACAGATTAAAGGTAATACATATTCTCTTCAACGATAGCCAAACAATTATATTTTTTCAACAGTAAATCTCTAATAATTTAAGTTTTTAATTACCTTCGAAAAAGATGTCTTTTCGCATATTAATAATACTTTGTTTTTTTGGTGCAAACACTATGTATGCTCAATCTTCTTTTTTTGAAATACCTGATACAATTATTAAGAAACGAATCATTCCTGTTTCTGTTGGCACTGTTTCGGTATGGGCAGGAAGTATGGTTGGACTATCTCAAATTTGGTATAACGATTATGACAAAACTAAGTTCCATACATTTAATGATGGTGCAAATTGGTTGCAAATGGATAAAGCAGGACATACCTACACCACTTATCAAATAAGTCGATTCACTGGAGATTTATTTAAATGGTCTGGAGTGAAGTCACATAATGCAGCGATAATAGGGACTGGAATAGGTTTTGGATTCCAAACGACACTTGAGTTTTTAGACGGATTCAGTTCTGGATGGGGATTTTCTTGGTATGATATGGGTTCTAATGCTCTTGGTGCAGGGATTTATCTTGGACAAGAATTAGCATGGAAGGAGCAACGTTTTTTATTAAAATATTCTTATCATCCAACAGAATTTGCAGCTTTGCGACCAGAAGTTTTAGGTTCAAATTTTCAAGAAAGATTTTTAAAAGATTACAATGGCCAAACGTATTGGCTAAGTTTTAATCCTTTTTTATTTACTAAAAATACATCCATTCCAAAATGGATATGTGTATCTTTCGGCTACAGTGTTAATAATAAAGTTGTTGGCGATCTAGAAACGTATATTGACCCAATTAGCTTGACTACCTACTCTTCTCAAAGGGAATTTATATTTTCCCTAGACATCGATTTTAGTAGAATTCAAGTTCAAAAAAAATGGCTTAAAACAGTTTTGAAACAATTGAATTATCTAAAAATTCCTTTTCCAGCGCTGATTATTAGAGACGGTAAATTAATTGGTGCTCCTATTTATTTTTAAAAAACCACAATGGCTTATACAATTCACGACTTAGAAGATTATTTCAAACAATACAGGCGTTCAATTCGAACTCCAAGAAAATTTTGGGGAGAAATTGCAGATAATTTTAGTTGGAATCAAAAATGGGATACTGTTTTAGATTACGATATGTCTGAAGCAAAATTCTCTTGGTTTGAAGGGGGGAAATTGAATATCACAGAAAATGCAATTGATCGTCATCTAGAAGTTAGAGGGAAAAAAACAGCTATACTTTTCGAACCTAATGACCCAAAGGAAACTGCTCAACATATTTCGTATGAAGAGTTACATGTGCGCGTTTGCAAGATGGCTAATGTTCTAAAAGAACAAGGCATAAACAAAGGTGATCGCGTTTGTATTTATTTACCTATGATTCCAGAATTAGCAATCGCTGTTTTAGCATGTGCAAGGATTGGTGCAGTTCATTCTGTCGTTTTTGCAGGATTTTCCGCAAGTGCAATTGCTGCTAGAATTTTAGATTCAAGTTGTAAATTGGTTATTACAGCTGACGGCGGATATAGAGGGAATAAAACAATTGATCTAAAAAGTATTGTTGATGAAGCTTTAGTAAAATGTCCATGTGTTGATAAGGTTTTACTTATTAAACGCACGAATACTCCAGTAAATATTCAAGCTGGTCGTGACTTATGGTTGGAAACATTATTAGAAAAAAGTTCAGAAAATAATACTCCTGAAATTATGGATGCTGAAGACCCATTGTTTATTCTATACACTTCTGGGTCAACAGGTAAGCCAAAAGGAATGGTGCATACAACTGCGGGATATATGATTTATACAGGTTACACATTTAAGAATGTCTTTCAATACCAAGAGGAAGATATATTTTGGTGTACTGCCGATATTGGTTGGATTACAGGTCATTCTTATATTCTTTATGGTGCATTATTGAATGGTGCTACAACGGTTCTTTTTGAAGGAGTTCCGTCTTATCCAGATTTCGGAAGGTTTTGGGAAGTTATTGATAAACACAAAATCACGCATTTATATACTGCTCCAACTGCAATTCGATCTTTGGCAAAAGAAAGTGTTGAATGGGTGGAGAAATATTCTTTAAGTTCCTTGAAAGTTTTAGGATCAGTTGGTGAACCAATCAACGAAGAAGCTTGGCACTGGTACGATAATCATGTTGGAAAGAAAAAATGTCCGATAGTAGATACGTGGTGGCAAACTGAAACTGGCGGAATTTTAATTTCACCATTGGCATCAATTACCCCAACAAAACCAACTTATGCAACACTCCCTATGCCTGGCGTCCGACCAATTTTAATGGACGATAAGGGAAATGAAATTGATGGAGAACAAGTAACTGGTAATTTATGTATTAATTTCCCTTGGCCTGGAATTGCCCGAACCATTTGGGGTGATCATGCACGATACATCGATACCTATTTCAAAGCTTATCCAGGGAAATATTTTACTGGTGATGGGGCTTATAGAGATGAAGTTGGGTATTACAGAATCACAGGAAGAGTTGATGATGTAGTAATTGTTTCAGGTCACAATCTCGGAACGGCGCCAATTGAAGATGCAATAAATGAACACCCAGCAGTTGCTGAATCAGCATTAGTTGGTTTTCCACATGATATAAAAGGAAATGCACTTTACGGTTTTATCATTCTTAAAGAATCTGGTGAAAATCGCGATCATAACAACCTGCGACAAGAAATAAACAAATTGATTTCGGATCACATAGGTCCAATAGCAAAACTGGATAAAATTCAATTCGTTGATGGTTTGCCTAAAACACGATCAGGAAAAATAATGAGAAGAATTTTACGAAAAATTAGTGAAGGAGACTTTTCTAACTTTGGCGATACTTCTACGTTATTGAATCCTGAAATAGTGGATGAGATTGTGAAAGGGAAGGTTTGATATGAGAGTTGGAGGATAGAGATAGAAGTATTGAACGATGGGAGAAGAATTTAAAGCTCCCCATTCTTCAAATTCAACTTTCCTAATTTGTGAAAATAAGGATTTGATAAATGTTCTTCAAGCATCATCAGGTGTTGCATTCTGTGACAATCAGAACCGACAAAATCAACAAGGTTTGCATCAATTAATTTTTCTGCTTGTTTCCTTACTTGAGGACCATAATGGCCCGTCAAAGAATTTAGGTTGACCTGAATATTTACGCCTTTTTCACGAAATTCTCTTGCCTTATCCAAAGATTCATGGAAATATAGATAGCGCTCGAAATGTGCTAAAATAGGTTTGTATTTTGCCATTTGCATTTCAAAAAATAATTGACTCTCAAAAATTGGTGGAGTATGAAAGGAAAATTCAACAAGTAC